>CAILUF010000268.1 GCA_903837365.1 uncultured Alphaproteobacteria bacterium
CATCAACTAAATTAGTTAGTTATAACTAAACAAAAATAATTAATGTTAATATTTTAAAATAACAAATAATTATGTCAAGAGAGTTTATTGAAAATATTTAAAAATTTTTTTAAAAAATTTAAAAAACAAAATTCAATATGACTAAAATTACCTTGAAATTACCCTTGCTTAAATTATTTTTTAAAAGAAAATTATCATTAAAAATATTGCCAAAATATTGCCAAAATATTTGTATATAATTTTTTAAAATTCACAATTAATTTTTTAATTTTATGCTTTTTAAACTAACAGTTTTTTTACCGTTACTTGGTTTTATTGCTTGCGGAGCGCTATCAAGATTTGTTCCCAATAATCACCAAGATAAGCATCAGCAAAATTTTAGCGATAAATTCGCGCAAATTTTTACAACATTATGTTTGTTTATTTCGCTGATTTGTGCGCTATTAATTTTTGCTGATGTTTATAAAAATAAAACTTCCTATAATCACGTTTTGTTGAGTTGGATTGCTTCGGGTGATTTTATAGTTAATTGGTCTCTTAAGCTTGATTCGCTTACGGCTGTAATGTTGGTAGTGGTTGTGGGTGTATCATTTTTAGTTCATCTTTACTCAATTGCTTATATGCACGAAGATCGATCAATTGCTCGATTCATGTCTTACTTATCGCTCTTTACCTTTTTCATGTTGATGTTAGTAAGCGCTGATAATTTTGTGCAATTATTTTTTGGCTGGGAAGGGGTAGGGGTTGCGTCTTACTTGTTGATTGGTTTTTGGTTTAAAAAACAATCGGCTAATGTTGCGGCGATGAAAGCATTCATTGTAAATCGAGTTGGCGATTTTGGATTAATTTTTGCTATCGCTTTAATATATTTAAATTTTGGAACTTTAGAATATGAGCAAGTTTTCGCCCAAGCTTCTAATCATTTGCAAGATAGGTTTAGCCTTGCAGGAATTGAATTCGTAACCATTGACTGGATTTGTATTTTACTTTTTATTGGCGCAATGGGAAAATCCGCGCAACTCGGTTTGCACGTTTGGCTAGCTGATGCGATGGAAGGTCCAACGCCAGTTTCAGCGTTGATCCACGCAGCTACAATGGTAACTGCAGGAGTATTTTTGGTAATTCGTTGTTCGCCACTTTTTGAACTTTCGCCAATTGCTTTAAATTTTGTAACTATTGTTGGAGCTTTGACTGCGTTCTTTTCGGCAACAATTGCTTTAACGCAAAATGATATTAAAAAAATTATTGCTTACTCAACTTGTTCGCAATTGGGTTATATGTTTTTTGCTTGCGGTTTATCGGCTTACAGTCCAGCAATTTTTCACTTAGCAACTCACGCATTTTTTAAGGCGTTGTTATTTTTATCAGCAGGAAGTGTAATTCACGCGATGCATCACGAGCAAGATATCCGTAAGATGGGTGGAATTTACAAAAAAATTCCTTTTACTTATGCGATGATGTGGATTGGATCTCTGGCACTTGCTGGATTTTGGCCATTTGCTGGATTTTACTCCAAAGATACTATTTTAGAATCAGCTTTTATGTCGCATTCGCCTTACGCTAAACTGGCTTTTGTTCTTGGTTTGGCATCAGCTTTTTTAACGGCATTTTATTCATGGCGATTATTATTTTTAACTTTTCACGGCAAAACTCGCGCGAATCGCCATACCTTCGATCATGCGCATGAATCGCCAAAATTAATGCTTATACCTCTAGCTGTTCTTGCTATTGGATCAATCATTGCCGGATATTTTGGTGCAAATTATTTTAACATGATTAGTGCTGAAAATAATTTCTTTAGCGATAGTATTTTCGTTGCAACTCAAAATGAAGATTTGCTAAATGAAATTCATCATACCCCAACATTAGTTAAATTATCACCAATGTTGTTAAGCATTGTTGCTATTGCTTTGGCTTATTGGTTTTATGTTAGGAATACTGATTTGTCAGTGAAATTGGCGAAGAAATTTTCTTGGCTTTATAATTTTTCTTTTAATAAATGGTATTTTGATGAGCTTTACGAAATCATATTTACCAAGCCAGCGCGTCGTCTAGGAGATATTTTGTGGAGAATTATTGATGTGAAAATTGTCGATGGAATTCCTAATTCGCTAGCCTTGCTTTGTAAATTTGCCTCACAAGGAATTTCAAAAATTCAAACTGGCTTTATTTACAACTATGCTTTGTGGATGGTTTTAGGAGTTGTTGGAATTTTATTATTTTTAGTGATGTCTTTAAAAAGTTTAGTCTAATAAAAATTAACGTCCTGAGTCACTTCCACCTCTCGAGCTATTTCCACTTACCGATCTAGTTTGTGATCTAGTTTGCCATGAATTAGAAGGACTTCCCCTTGTTTCGGCATTTCCAGAACTTCCTTGTAATAATTTAGCAGCTTGTTTCAAGTCTCTTTGTAAATCAGATTTTTGTTCTTGAGATGTTTGATTTCCAACGGATCCAATAACCTTATCTTGAAATTCTGAATTTGTTAATAAATTTGGATCCCGAGTTAATTCTTTTAAAAAAGGCATTACTTTATTAAAATTTTCAGGACTTTTCAAATTTTCGTGATCGCTTATTCTTTTAAGTGCCTCGGTAGTTTTTTTTGAAGGTCTTGTTACTAGCTGAGTTCTAAGGTAAGGATTTGTTGGCTCTTTGACATCAGGTTGTATTCCTAAATAATCCTTAACGCCATCAATAAATCGATTTAGATATGGAGCTGCTGCTTCAAGAAATTTATTATTTTTATCTTTAAAAGCTGTTATGCCTAAAAAATCTTCAAACGCTTTATTAGGATTAGGATCATTTGTTTCTAATGATCTTTTAGCCATTTTATAAGGTGTTTCGGGAGAATCTTTTTCCAATAAATCAAAATATTGTTTCAATGAATCTAACCGATCGAAAGAAGAGTGCATTTTATTAGTTGCATCAGTTTTTTGTGAGTGCTGTGCGCGAGTTGTTCCTTGTGTTTCAAACATATTATTTTCAAATTGATATTGAAGATCGTGATTATTTATTTTATTTGGATCTCTTTGAATAGCTTCAAGTAAAGGTAAGAATTTTTCAATATTTGATGCAACTAAAGGGCTAGAAATATTATCAACTAAATTTTGCGAATATTCATCTTTTTGTCCTTTGATATCATCAACAGAAGGCTGAATTTGAGTTTGAAATTTTTTTAATAATTCAAGATTTTGCTGCTCAATTAAACTAAGTTCCATAGCTCTTTGAATCATTGATTCTTCATCTTTAATATCGTAAATATTTTTTATCTGATCATAGCGATTTAAATTTTCTTTTAGTTCAGCAATTGGCGATATTTGTTGAGGTAAAAAATCCTCAGATGATTGAGGTGATTTTCTTTTTCCTTCACCTTCTGGACCTTGACTTCTTTGGCTATATTGATCTCTTACAATATCTGACAAACTTTTTTCTTCTAAGCTTTTATCTATAGCCATTTGAATAAGCCTCGCTTCTTGATCATCAGTTCCAGCGTAGGTATTTGATCTTTGATTTTGTTGAGTAGGTTGATAGGTAACAATTCGATTATTAAATTCTTCGGCTAGAGCATTTCGATGAATTTCATAAAATTGATCTACTCTAGGAGTTGTTGATTGCGTTGAATATTTATCTTGAACTGCAATTGTTTCATTCAATTGATCAACAGATGTAAAATCATGTAATTGATTCATCGCCAACGCATTGAAAAGGGCATGATCTCCGCATTTATGAAAATCAGGTTGCCTTTGGCATTGAATTTTTTTTATGTTTTCGGGTTCTATACC
>CAILUF010000269.1 GCA_903837365.1 uncultured Alphaproteobacteria bacterium
CAACAGTTTCATATTCAACGTGAGCGGTATTGATAGTGATACCACGCTCTTTTTCTTCAGGAGCGGCATCGATTTGATCATAGCCTCTTTTTTCTGCTAAACCTTTTTTAGAAAGGAAAGTTGTAATAGCAGCAGTTAAGGTAGTTTTACCATGATCTACGTGACCGATGGTTCCGATATTAACATGCGGTTTATTGCGCTGAAATGTTTGTTTGGTCATAAAAAAGTTATTATTTTATAATATTTTTCTTAGCTTTTAGCTAGAATTAATTTAATTTATCTAAAATTAACAAGAAATATTTTTTTTATCAATAAAAATTACTTATTAATTTTATCTACTTAAAAAAGTTTTGAAAATTTATGTTGATTGAAAATTAATTGCCAATAAATAATTTGCAATTTGTTTTTAAAAATCTTTCTAAAATAAATTTAAAGACCAATAATGCTTAATTCTTTAATGGCGTTAAAGCCTTGATAAATAAGCCTTAACGCCATCAAATTAATTGAAACACTTTTTTAGCGATTCGAAATATTAAGCTTCATTTGCCTTGGCAAATTTATTATTAATTAATTTGCGCCCTAACCGCTTTAGTTGCATCAACCATCGATTGTAATGCCAATTTAGTTTCTGGCCAATCTCTAGTTTTTAAACCGCAATCTGGATTAACCCAAATTTGCTCAGCATCTAAAACATTAAGAGCTTTTTTCAATAAATTTTCTATTTCACTTTGCGCCGGAACTCTTGGCGAGTGAATATCGTAAACCCCTGGCCCAATTTCATTAGGATATTTGAAGTTAACAAAAGCATTTAACAATTCCATTTGCGAGCGCGATGTTTCAATAGAAATAACATCGGCATCCATTTTGGCAATTGCTTCAATGATATCATTAAATTCTGAATAACACATGTGAGTGTGTATTTGTGTACGGTCATCAACACCCGATGCTGTAATACGGAATGCCGTAACTGCCCAATCCAAATATTCTTGCCATTTATTTTTTCGAATTGGCAAACCTTCGCGCAGAGCCGCTTCGTCAATTTGAATAATTTTTATACCAGCATTTTCTAGATCGCAAACTTCATCACGAATCGCAAAAGCAATTTGTAACGCAGTATCTTTACGTTCTTGATCGTTACGCACGAATGACCATTGCAGAATCGTAATTGGTCCTGTCAACATGCCTTTCATGATTTTGCTAGTTAAGCTTTGCGCATATTTTGTCCATTCAATAGTCATAGCTTTTGGACGCGAAACATCGCCAAAAATTACCGGGGGTTTTACGCATCTTGAACCGTAACTTTGAACCCAACCATTTTGAGTAAAACAAAAACCTTGGAGCTGTTCGCCAAAATATTCGACCATGTCATTACGCTCAAATTCGCCATGGACTAAAACATCAATGCCGATTTCTTCTTGAAATTTAACAGTTCGCGCAGTTTCTTCCTTAATAAATTTTTCGTAATCTTGCAGTGAAATTACTTTCGCTTTAAAATCTGCACGAGCTTTACGGACCTCTTTAGTTTGAGGAAATGAGCCGATTGTAGTTGTTGGTAAAATCGGTATATTAATATAATTTTTTTGGACTTTTTTACGTAATTCAAAATTACTTTTGCGTTTAGTATGTTGCTCTTCAATATCAGCGATTCTTTGCTTAACATTTTTATCATGAATACGCTTAGAAGTTTTTCGCGCTTCAATTGCTTGCTGATTATTTTCAAGTTGTTTTTTTACTTCATCTTCTTGAGAATCACTTGCCTTAGCAATTACTGAAATTTCTTCAAGTTTTTGCATTGCAAAAGCCAACCAAGATTTTAATTCATTATCAAGAATTTTTTCAGAATTTAAATCAACTGGCACATGCAAAAGTTGACAAGAAGAAGCAACTATCACCCTGTCCTTCCCTAATTTTGCAACCGCTTTTTTTACTTGCGAAATTGATTTTTTAAAATCATTTATCCAAATATTTCGACCATCAACTACACCAAGCGATAGAGATTGATGAGGTTTTACTAAAGATAAAATTTTATCTAATTGTGCATCACCCCTAACTAAATCAACATGCACAGAATCTACTTCCAAATCAAAAGTTAGTTGTGAATTTTCTTCCAAAGCTTCGAAATAAGTTGTTAAATGCAATTTGATTTTGCCAGCAAATTTTCTAATTTGCGGATAGGCTTTCAAATAAGCTTGGATTTCTTGCTTAGAAATATCAGTCGCCAAAAATGGTTCGTCAATTTGCAAATCTTTTACGCCAATTTCTTGCAATTTCAAAAAAAGTTGCTCATAAGCTTTAAGCAAATTATCAAGCAAATCAAGCTTGTTACTGCCATCAATAGCCTTGCCAAGAAGCAAGAAAGTTATTGGCCCAAGAATTACTGGACGGGTTTCGATATTAAGTTTTTTAGCTTCTAAGAATTCATCAAAAATTTTAGTAGAAGTTAATTTAAATTGTTGATTCTTGTTAAATTCTGCTACAAGATAGTGATAGTTAGTATCGAACCATTTAGTCATTTCCATGGCCGTAACATCAATACCATCGCGTTGCGCTCCACGAGCCATTGCAAACAATAAATCTAGATCAGCATTATTGTTAGAATTATTAACATCAAATTTGAAACTATCGATAAATCTTTGCGGAATCGCTCCAAATAAAGCGATATTATCAAGAACTTGATCATAAAAAGAAAAATCATTGGCAGGAATAAAACTAATTCCAGCATTTTTTTGCGCTTGCCAATTTGTTTGCCTAATTTCACTGGCAGTTTTTTGCAAGTCCGCTTGAGAGGAAGATTTTTTCCAGTAACTTTCGACAGCTTTTTTCAATTCACGATTAGCGCCAATCCTAGGGAATCCTAGCGTTGCAGTTTTTAACATATTAATAAAATTTACAATTTATGCAAGGCTTTGCAAAATAAGGAAGTAGTTTTAGACTCAGATAATTATGGTAAATTGATCCTTAATTAGTCTAAACTTTTAAATAAAGATTATTTTTTCTTTTGCTTAATTGCAACTTATATTTTAAAATTTTTTACAATTAAATTTAGTTTTATAAAAATTATGTCAACAAAAAAAAATGAACATCAAAGCGATATTGTGATTATTGGCGCTGGTCCTGCTGGACTTTTTTCGGTTTTCGAAGCTGGATTACTTAAAATGAAATGTCACGTAATTGATAGTCTAGAAATAATTGGTGGACAATGTAGTGCACTTTATCCTGAAAAACCAATTTACGATATTCCTGCTCATCCTAAAGTTTTAGCCAATGAGTTAATTGAATTATTGGAAGCTCAAGCTCAGCCATTTAATCCAATTTACCACCTCAATCAATCGGTAGTAAAAATTACCAAAAAAGAAGATCAAAGTTTTGTTGTTGAAACTTCCAAAAAAACTTTAATTAATTGCAAAGTAATTATTATCGCTGCAGGATGCGGAGCGTTTGGTCCAAATCGTCCACCTCTTGAAAATATTGAACAGTTTGAAGGTAAATCGATATTTTATTCAATACGCAATAAAGCTGAATTTGCTAATAAAAAAATTGTTATTGCTGGAGGTGGAGATTCAGCAATTGATTGGGCTTTAACTCTCAGCGAAACTGCTCAGAAAATTTTTCTAGTGCATCGTCGCGATAAATTTCGTTGCGCTCCGGATAATTTAGATAAATTAAAAAAATTAAGTACCGAAGGTAAAATTGAAATGGTTATTCCTTTTCAACTACATGGCCTTGAAGGCAATAATGGTATACTTAAACAAGTTTTGGTTAAAGATTTTAACGATAATATCAAAACAATTGAAGCTGATTATCTTTTACCTTTTTTTGGATTGGCGATGGAACTTGGCGAAATCGCAAATTGGGGTTTAAATTTACATAAGAATCACATTGAAGTTGATTACGCAACGATGCAAACTTCACAAAAAAATATTTATGCGATAGGCGATATTGCAACCTATAAAAACAAACTTAAATTAATTTTAACCGGTTTTAGTGAAGCTGCGATTGCTTGTCACGACGCATATAAAATAGTTTTTCCCGATCAAATATTTCATTTCGAATATTCAACAAGTAAAGGTATTAATAATAATTAAAAATTATTGATAATAGTTAACTTTAATCAAATTTTAAAAAATGTTTTCTAAGCTAGAATTTCTAATCGCTATGCGTTATCTTAAATCAAAACGCAAAGAAGGTTTTATTTCGGTAATTGCCATTTTTTCTTTTATTGGCATCATGATTGGCGTTGCAACTTTGATTATCGTGATGTCTGTAATGAATGGTTTTCGTTATGAATTAATCGATAGAATTCTTGGCATTAATTCCCATTTAACTATTTACAGCAAAGAACATAAAATTAATAATTATCAAAATATTGTTGAAAAATTAAAAAAAATTGATGGCGTAATTTATGCCAATCCTATCGTTGAAACTCAAGCGATGCTGAGCTCTAAAACTAAAAATAGCGGAGGATTAATTCGCGGAATTAAAACTGAAGATTTAAAAAATAAAAATCTAATTAATAAAAATATTACCGCTGGAAATATTGAAAAAATTTCACAAAAAAATTCGGTTTTAATTGGCTCAATTCTTGCGCAAAATCTTGGTCTTAAAATAGGCGATCCCTTAAAAATAATTTCTGGCGAAACTAACGAAACAATAATTGGTGCAATTCCTCGCATCAAAACTTATGAGGTTGGAGGAATTTTTGATAGCGGAATGTATGAGTATGATTCAACAACCGTGTTCATGAATTTTGAAATGGCGCAGATTCATTTTCGCTTTGCAAATAGCGCTTCGGCAATCGAGATTTTTAGTAAAAATCCTAGCGATTTGGAAGAACTTAAATTAGCAATTTACGAAGCTTTAATCGATAATTACGGACTTTATTTTAATGATTGGCAACAGGCTAATTCTAGTTTTATTGAAGCGCTAAAAGTTGAAAGCACGGTGATGTTCTTTATTCTAACTTTAATAATTTTGGTTGCCGTTTTTAATATTATTTCCAGCATGATTATGTTGGTAAATGATAAAAATAAAAACATTGCACTCTTACGTACTCTTGGGATGAGCAAGAATGCAATTTTACGCATATTTTTAATTTGCGGAAGTATGATTGGATTTTTAGGAACAATTTTTGGACTTATTATCGGCATAGTTTTTTCTGCAAATATTAACAACATTAAAGTTTTTTTGGAATCAATTACAAATAGCACTTTATTTAATCCTGCCATTTATTTTCTTTCAACATTGCCTTCGAGAATTTTAATTGGCGATGTAGTTTTAATTACCTCAATGTCTTTTACCTTATCCTTTCTTGCTACCCTTTATCCGGCCTATAAAGCAAGCAAATCCAAGCCTGCCGAAATATTGAGATATGAATAATTTTTAATTTAATTGCAAAATAATTATAAATTTTTATTGATATTTTTATAGTTTACTTTTAACTGTTAGTAGTTCTTAAATTATTTTTAATTTAATATTTGATTTATTTGAGTATTATTTAAAAAATAGCTATATCATTTTTTTTGATAAATTGAATTTTATAAAAATTAATTTATTCAAAAA
>CAILUF010000270.1 GCA_903837365.1 uncultured Alphaproteobacteria bacterium
AGATGATTGGGAATTTTCTGTCCTCTGACTTAACTCATCATTTCGCTCTTTATCGCCAGAAGAATTATCGTCAAGAGAACTATCGCTAGGAGAATCTACTTTTGGAGGAGTTGCTTCTTGGGGATTTCTTTGTAAATCCGTTTCTTGGGGAATTGAATATAAATCTAATTTTCTAGGGGTCATTTCTGTTAGATCGCTAGACGATTCTTGAGGATCAGGATTTGGAGTTGCTAAAACTTTCTCCAAATTTGCAGGCGCTTCAAGAGTTTGATTTGATTTCTTAGGAGTACGCACGCTGTATTCAGTTACTAATTCCCCGCTTACATCTTCAACAGCTACTTTTTTGTTTTTGTTTTCAAATTGTTGAGTAACTATTTTTAAAAATCCCCTCATTAATCCAGTAGCGACTGCCGTAATTGCAGTAATAGCAACTGCATTGGCAACTCTTGATTTATAAGTTTCTTCATCATCTCTAGAGGTGGTAATTCCTTGAATTATAGATTGATATAGAGCAACAAAAGCAAAACCTCTTATTCCTTCATGAAGAGCCGATGGCAATGAATCATAACTTTTTTTAATAGATGCAATGTAGCTATTTTTTAATGCTAATTGTTGGGTTGAATTTATAAATGATTTTGAAGTTTTGTTAACTTTGGCAATTTTAAATAAACCATTTGCCAATTGTGCACTTCCTAAACCAATAAGCGATTTTTCAACATTATCACTAAATAAAAATAATGAACCTAATCTTGCAGATTGATCGCCAGCTGATAGAATAAAATTCTGCTCTTCAGGAGAAAGAGCTCTAAAAACGTTATTATAGCTTAAGCTAGTTTTAAAAATTGCACTAAAAAAAGCAGGGGGAACTTCAATTAAAAAATTTTTTAAAATTTTATTTTCAAATTCCGAAAGTGAATAACTTGCGTCACTCTTGTGATCCAATATTGCAGTTTCATCAGGATTAACTGATTCGGGATTTGCATCGACTAAAGTTTCATTTACCTCAGAAATATTTTGCGGGGAGCTTAGATAAACTTCTGCAAAACTTGTTTGACTAGGTTCAATATTTACAGTCGCATTATCAGTAACACAGGCATCTGTTGCAATTGAAGATGAGTTAATTGGAGCAACGCACAACTCTACAAGATCTCTGCTGTATATTGTATCGCAATCAACATTACTAGACAAATTAGTTTTTTTATTCAAATCAGCTTGGATAACTGAAAGCATATTATCAAAAACAAAAATTTTTCCTTGGTTTAATTTCCGAGACATTGATTGATTGCCATCAATTATCGAAGCATCGATCCCCTTGCTATTTAATTCGCTAATAAATTGGGATATCTCTTTTGTTCTTGCAAAGCCATCAAGAAATTTTTTAGAAAATTCTTTTAAAATATCATCTTGAGATTTTACAACCTGTAAATCGCCATATGATTGATTATCGCTTTTAGGGAAATCCTCAATTGCAAAAAAATCAGTTATATTGCATTTGTCACTTTTAGAACTTAGACTTAGAGCTAATGATGATGAAGAAAATTCACTAACAGTTTGGTTCAACGAATCAGCTATTTCATTGAATTTTAAAAGCGAAATTTTTCGCAATGAACTTGAGCTATTTTGCGAATCTAGACGCAAAGAGGCATCAATCACAAATCTATCCAAACACTCATCGACTGAATCCTTGATAATTCTTGCCTCTTGAGGATTTAATCTACTAAGGTCTATATGACCACAATCACTCCCCGAAACTTCCTCAAATGCCTTTAAAGCAAATGCTGATTGATCTGCTGAAAATTGACTTACTCCATCTTGATAAACTTCACTATCTCCGCTAACAATTCCAAAATTTACAACTGGCTTTCCATCGATTCTTGGGAGTTTAATCATATTACCAAGCGCATATTTATCGCCATCTGGAGAAGTTATTATTCCACCTTGAATTGCATCATGATTTCCTTGAATTAACTTTAAAAGAGAATTTTCTAAAAAAGTTTTTTGAGTGGAGTTTAAAGTTTTTTCTTGATCAATATTGTAATTACCTTCGGAAGTTTCCTTAAGTGGAAAAAATGCCAAATTAGCTAGAGTTAGATTGCTCGAAACCCCTAATTTATATTGCAAATTTTCTAATATTAGATTTACAGAGGAAATATAATCGGCTGGATTTTCATAGCCACTTACTTGAGATACTTGCTCTTTAAATTCATCGATTGCTTGTTGAATTGATAAGGGCTGAGTTGATGAAGATTGATTTAAACTTGGATTAAACATTTTTTTTATTTTTTAATTATTAAATAACCATGTTTATTAATAAATAAATGTTTTTTAAGTTTCAATAGATATTTTATTTTTTTTATCTTTTATTATTTGCCACTTCAACTTTAAAAATGAAGTTAGAATGGCTAATTCGTATACTTACAATTTTAGAATTGAAATGCTATTAAATCATATTCAAATAATTAATTTAAAAGCTTATGAAGACAAGATGAGCTTGAAAAAATTTAGGTAAATTATTTTTGATTTGAAAGTGAATTAGACAGCAATTCGCAAGCTTTTATCAATGCTTGCGCTTTATTTAAAGTTTCTTGATATTCGAACTGAGGATTAGAATCAAAAACTACTCCAGCTCCGGAATGAAGATAAATTTTATGATTTTTTATCAATGCCGATCTTAGGGTAATACAGGTTTCCATATCGCCATTACTGGCAAAATAACCAACACATCCCGAATAAAAACTGCGTTTAATTTTTTCCAACTCTTCAATAATTGCCATCGCTCTGATCTTTGGAGCGCCACTTACCGTTCCTGCGGGAAACGCTGAAATCAAAACGTTAAGCGCATCGAATTTTGGATCGATAACACCTTCAACATTCGATGAAATATGCATAACATGTGAATAATTTTCGATAATCATTTTTTTAGTAACAACCACCGAACCAGCTTTGGCAACCGCTCCCAAATCATTTCTAGCTAGATCAATTAACATTAAATGCTCAGCAACTTCTTTTTCATCATTGAGTAATTCATTGGCAATAAGTTTATCTTCAGCCTCATCCTTACCTCTTTTTCTTGTTCCAGCTAATGGACGAACCGTAACTTTTTGATCATGCTTAGAAACCATGATTTCAGGACTCGAACCGCATAAAACAAAATCGTCAAATTGTAAATAAAATAAAAATGGCGAAGGATTAATTGATCTTAACGCTCGATAAAATTCAAATTCATCAATTTTAGGAAAATCACTTGCAAATCTTTGCGAAGGTAACACTTGAAAAATATCGCCAGCAACGATGTATTCCCTAGCTTTTTCAACCATCTTACAATATTGCTCTTTGCTGTAATTTGCCTGAAAATTAAATCCTTGAAAATCAGTAATATCGCTTGAATTATTTACAACAATTTCATTTAAAATTTTTTCAACATTTTCAATTTTAGAGCGTAAAATTTCGAAATCCTCATGCCTTTCATAGCTTGGCGCGCATATCAAAACGCAATCATAAAAATTATCAAAAATTAACAAGATTTGTGGACGCATAAAAATGCTATCAGGAATTTGCAATGGATCTTCTAAATTAAAATTCGGCAAATTTTCCATCAACCTAACCATGTCGTAACCCATATATCCAAAAATACCCGCACACATCCCCGGAAGCTCTTTGCCATGATAATTAAATTTACTAAAATCTATTTTTGAGTGATTAATTAATTGACGCAAATTTTCTAAAGCATCGCCACTTTGTAAAGTAAAATTATTTGGATTTTTGGAAAAATCATGATTAATAAATGAGTGCTCATCTTTACAACGCCATACGATATCAGGCATGAAACCGATAATTGAAAATCTGCCTTTTTTTTGATCATTATCAGCTGATTCAAATAAAAAAACATGATCTTTAAAATGTTTTTTGATTTTCAAAAAAGCTAAAATAGGCGTTAAAACATCGCTAGAAATTTTTTTATAAACTAGCGATGAGTTACCATCAGAGTAAGTATCTAGCCATTCTTCTTTGCTAAAATTATACATTAATTTTTTTCTTTTTGTCTAAATATTTTTTCATTAACTTCTACCGGATATTTTTTCAAAAGATAGTTGTTAAATTGCTGCATAATATCCGAACGAAACATTTGCTGACTTGATTTGGCAACTTGTTCAACAATATCTTTGCTAATTAATGGTTTTTTAACTTCACGCAAAATTGCTACTGCATAACCACCTGCTTCAGATATAGCTCCCGAGCTTTTATTAACATCGATTGTAAAAATTTTCTCAAGTAAAGGACTGCGATATGGAAATTGCTGACCTTGATAATTTATCACAAAAGTGCGAGGCATTATACGATTTTTTTCAAATTTAAGTTTATGTTTAGTCGCAATTTTTGCAGGATTATCGAGATTTTCACCAACCTCATCAGCAACTTCTTGAGCATAGGCTATCAAGGCTTCTTGCTTTTTATCAGATTGCAATTTGGTAGAAATCATTCTGCTAACTTTTGTCAATTCTTCAGTTTTGCTCGCAACTATTTCATCAAGCTGAATTGCATAATATGAATCCTTAGCTGGCGAATTAAACAATTTAGAAGCTTGTCCTTTTTTTAAAGCAAAACTATTTTTGGCAATTTCTTTGGCGTCTTCCCCAAAAATTTCTCGTCCTCCTTCATCCTTGCCAGTATCGTCAATATTAGCTTTAAGAATTGTGGTATTAATTTTATTTTTAATTAAAGAATCACTTAGCGAATTACTAGCAATTAATGCCGAATCTAACTCAACAATTTTTTTCTCAAATGCACCATTTTGTTTACCTTCAAGTAATTTTTGTTTTATTTCTTCACGAACTTCTGCCAATGATTTAGTTGCGGATTTGTTAATGGCGTTAAGTAAGAATATGTGGAAACCAAGTTGACTTTTAACTGGCTGGCTTATTTCATTTACTGCCAAATTAAATGCTGGCTCGATTGTCTGAGGTAATAATTGTTTTTTACCAGTGTTGCTCAAAGTAATTTCTTTAAGATTCTTTTTTTGTAACTCTTTTGCTAAATTTGCAAATTCATCCTTAAGCTTGTCCTTGCTGGTTTTTTTGAGTTTTTCTGCAAAATCTTTAGCGCTCTGCTCTTTGTCAAAAACTATATGATAGAAATCACGGGTTTCAGGCAATTGATATAAATTTTTATTTTTTTCATAATCACTAGCAATTTCCTCATCCTTGATTTCAATGCTTTGCGCCAAATCTTTTGCGTTAATTTTAACATATGAAATTCTACGGATTTCGGGTAAGGTGAATTGTTTTTTATTATCAGCGTAATATTTTTCGATTTCATTTTGAGTAACATTGGCAATGTTTTTAACATCTTTTTCATTTAAAGAAATTAGATCAACGACTCTTTTTTCATCATTAAATTCGATTACATCAATTATTTTTTTAGAACTAACCGGAGCAGCAATTTCCATGGTTTGCAAGATCATCATCATCGAAACTTGATTGATAATTTCATTAACATAAAGATCTTCGTTAATTCCATTTCTTTTTAAAAATTCTTTAAATTTTTCTTGACTAAATTTACCAGTCGCATCGCTGAAATTCTTATCTTTAGCAATATTTTCCAATACAACTTTTTTGCTTGCGGTGATGTTAAATTCATGAGATAAATTTTTAACCATTTGCTGATTAATAATTCGCCCTAAACTATCGGAAGTAAATTGCTCAGAATCAAGATAGGCAAGAGCTTGCTCGTTATTACCGTAGGAATTAATAATCATTTCACGATTTTCTTTCATGGCCTTTTGTAAAGTTGAATAACTTATTTTTTTACTGCCTATTTTTGCTACCCAACTTGTTGAGCCACCCAAAATAAAACTACTCACTCCAAAAAAAATGAAGCTTAGAGCAACAATACCCAATACTACTTTAAACGCCAAATTATTGGTAAGTTTACGAAATGATTTCATCATGTTAATTATGATTAATTGTTAATTATTACTAACTAATTTTAATAAGTTAATTAGTTTTTATTTTTAGTAAAATTTTATTTTTCCAATTCAACCAATAACAAAAATTTACTGCAAGGGCTTTTTTAAATTTGTTTAAAATTTTACTTGAGAATTTTTTTTTTATGTAAAAAATGATAACTCAATTAAAAAAAATTTTGCAAATGCATTATGCTCATTGTCCAAAAATTCGGGGGAACTTCTGTTGGTGATATTTCGCGCATTAAAAATGTTTCGAAAAAAGTTAAAGCAGAACTTGATAAAAAAAATAAAGTAATTGTCGTGGTTTCGGCAATGTCTGGCGTTACTAATCAGTTAGTGGAATATTGCAATCAAGTTTCAACTCTTACTGATAACGAAGCGCTTAGCGAATATGATTCAATCGTTGCAACTGGCGAGCAAGTTACTTGCGGACTACTTGCTCTTGAATTGCAATCGATGGGCTATAAAGCTCGTTCCTTCTTAGGTTTTCAGATTCCAATTATCACCGATAGCGTTCACAGCAAAGCTAGAATCGAAGAAATTAATGGTGAATTTTTACTAAAATCTTTAGAGCAATTTGATGTTATTGTTATCGCTGGATTTCAAGGACTTAATTCAAAAACCAATCGTCTTAGCACTCTTGGACGTGGTGGATCAGACACTTCTGCAGTTGCAATTGCAGCATCTGTGAAAGCTGATCTTTGTGATATTTATACTGATGTTGACGGAGTATACACTACCGATCCTCGCATTACCGATAAAGCTCGTCGTTTAAAAAAAGTTACCTATGAAGAAATGCTTGAAATGGCTTATAGCGGATCGAAAGTTTTACAAACTAGATCGGTTGCTATGGCTATGGCTCATAATGTGCGAGTTAGGGTGTTATCATCTTTTGGTGAAGTCAATGAATCTTGTGGAACAATTTTAGTTAACAATAATGAGGAAATTATGGAACGCCGTTTAATTACAGGAATTAGTTACAGCAAAAGTGATGTTCGATTAACTTTAATGAAAATGCCTGATCATCCAGGATTATCTGCAACGATATTTGGAGCACTTGCCAATCGCGAAGTTAATGTCGACATGATTGTTCAAAATATTTCTGCTGATGGAAAATTTATCGATATTACTTTTACAGCCAGTAAGGACGAGCTTGAACGTGCAAAATTAGCAATCGAATCAATCAAGGAAGAAGTTAAATTTAGCGAATTAAAAATTGACGATAACATCGCCAAAATTTCGGTTATAGGTGTAGGTATGATTAGTCATTCAGGAGTAGCTCACACAATGTTTAAAACTTTGGCTGACAAAGGAATTAATCTACTTTTAATTTCAACTTCAGAAATAAAAATTTCAGTTTTAATTGCTAAAGAATATGGCGAATTAGCAGTAAGAGTTCTCCACGATGCTTATGGATTGGAAAATTAATTTTTTAAATTAACTAAAATTATTCAAAAAATAATTAAAGCTAATAAAATTAATTTTTAACAATTTCTAATCTCGGAAATACCGCTTTTGGTTCACTGATCAAATGACCTTCATGAAGTTTTTTATTCAGGTGAGAAAAATTTCTTGAATCATGATCAACATTGAGCAAATCAAGAATTTTATCAGAACTTTTGGGCGTAAAAGGTAAAAGTAAAATCGCTATTAATCTTATGCTTTCAGCGGTTTGACTTAGACAATCATTCATCTCATTAATTTTTCCCAATTTTTTCAAATTCCACGGAGCTACATCGTTAAATTTTTTATTCGCCAAATTAGCAAAATCAATAATCACTTGAATGGCTTTATCAAAGGCTAAATCATTAAAAGCTGAAAAATAATTTTCAATAATTTCGCCAATTTTTAAATTGATGTTTTCAATTTCAAGACTTGGGATTTTATAGCTTTCAATTTTATAGCTTTCAATTTTATAGCTTTCAATTTTATAGCTTTCAATTTTATAGCTTTCAATTTTACTGGGGATTTTTCCATCACAATTTTTAACAATCATCGCCAAACTACGTTGCACTAAATTGCCGATATTATTGGCTAATTCAGCATTTATTCTTGTTAGTAAGTGATTACGTGAGTAATCTCCATCATTTCCAAAAGGAACTTCGCGAAGAAGAAAATAGCGAAAATAATCGAGAGCAGTTTCATCTTCACAGCCTAAAGATTTAATCCAATTAATTTCTGCAACTGGGTCAATTACATTGCCAATTGATTTAGAAATTTTTTGACCATCATTAGTCCACCAGCCATGAGCGTAAACGCCGTAATGAACATTAATTTTCGCAGCCATTAAAAATGCAGGCCAATAAATTGCGTGAAATCTAGCAATATCTTTTCCTACAATGTGCAATGGAGATTTTTCAGAATCGATCCAAAATTTTTGGTAATTAACATTTTCATCAACAAAACCAAGGGCGGAAAGATAATTAGTAAGCGCGTCAAGCCAAACATAAATAACATGTTTTTCGTCACCAGGAACTTTAATTCCCCATGAAAAAGATGTCCGCGAAATTGACAAATCTTTCAAACCAGATTTTACAAAATTGATAATTTCATTACGTCGCGAGACAGGACGAATGAAGTCGAAAACCGCTTCGTAAAGAGCAAGTAATTTATCTTGAAAAGCTGAAAGACGAAAAAAATAACTTTCTTCGCGATGCCAAGTAACCTCTGCCCCAGTTGGAGCTTTGCCATCGACAATTTCATCCGCAGAGTAAAAAGCTTCATCGCGAAGTGCATACCATCCTTCGTAAACATCTTTGTAAATAAAACCATTTTCTTGTAAAATATTCCAAAATTTTTCAACGGTTTTTTTGTGGCGATCTTCAGTGGTTCTAATAAAATCATCATTGGAGAGATTTAAAATTTCTGATAAATTACGAAATTTTTGTGAAACTTCATCGCAAAATTCTTGCGGAGATTTACCTTTGGCAATCGCTGATTTCTCTACCTTCTGGCCATGTTCATCAGTCCCAGTTAAGAAAAAAACATCTTTGGAATTTAGACGATTAAATCTCGCCAAACAATCACAAGCTATTGAAGTATAAGCATGTCCAATATGCGGCGAATCGTTGACATAGTAGATCGGCGAGGTAATATAGAAATTGGATTTCATGATTTTAATTTTCTTTTTTAATAAGAAATATCTTAGTATTTTCGTTTTTTTTTAACAACAAAATATTTGTTAATTATAATTTCAGTGCTTAAATTAAAGGTTGTTGAGCTTAAAATGATATAATACCAAATTAACCTGAAAATTTAAATGATAGAATTTATTAATTAAGCTTCATCTTTTTGGCTAAAAATCTCTAAAAAGCTTCAGCCGTAAGGGCTTACGACTTCATTTTTTAAAGATTTTTATCTCAAAAATATTTTGCTTAATTAATAAATTTTCAAGTTAATTTGGTATAA
>CAILUF010000271.1 GCA_903837365.1 uncultured Alphaproteobacteria bacterium
AGTAAATTCAGGAATGGTAATATTGACGCGAAAGAAAGCGGTATCGCTTTGCCCTTCAGCAAGCTTAGGTGCTGACTTAGGAGAATCCTTTGAAATTTTGTAAGTTGCAATTAGAGTAATGATTAATAAGATTGTAAAAAAAATAAGATAAATGAATTTTTTCATAAAAATTAGTTTATTAAATTACCAAAGAAAAATATGGAAAGTAAATTTAGTTTCACAATAAAAGCAAAAGAAAATAAATCAAGAAGAGGAATTATAAAAACTTCAAGAGGAGAAATTAATACCCCTGCTTTCATGGTCGTTGGAACAGCTGGAACTGTTAAGGCAGTAACCAGTGAAGATGTAAAAAAATCTGGAACAGAAATTATTTTGGGAAATACTTATCATTTGATGCTAAGACCCGGTGAAGAATTAATTTCGCAATTTAATGGTTTACATAATTTTATGAATTGGCAAGGTCCAATTCTTACTGACTCAGGAGGATTTCAGGTTATGTCATTATCTAAAATTCGTAAAATTACTGATGATGGGGTAGAATTTTCTTCGCATATCGATGGAAAAAAATTCTTCGTAAGTCCTGAAAAATCAATTCAAATTCAACGCGCTCTAAATAGCGATATTACCATGATTTTTGACGAATGTGTTCAATATCCTGCAACTTACGATCAGGCTAAAATAGCGATGGAACGTTCAATTGCTTGGGCTAAACGTAGTAAAAATGCATTTGAAAAACGCGATGGTTATGGAATTTTTGGAATTGTTCAAGGTTCAACCTATGAGGATTTACGAAAAATTTCAGCACAAAAATTAATTGAAATTGGATTTGATGGTTATGCGATTGGAGGACTGGCTGTTGGTGAAGGTCAAGGTGAAATGTTTAAAGTTTTGGATTATTGCGCAGATTATTTACCTCAAGAGCAACCTCGCTACCTTATGGGAGTTGGCAAGCCAAGTGATATTGTTGGAGCGGTTTTGCGTGGGGTTGACATGTTTGATTGCGTTATTCCAACTAGATCGGGTCGAACAGGTCAAGCTTTTGTGCGTCAAGGGGTTATAAATATTCGCAACGCTAAATATCGTGAGGATAAAAATCCTCTCGACGAATTATGCAATTGCTATGCCTGTAAAAATCATTGTCGATCATATATTCATCATTTGGTTAAAGCCAATGAAATATTGGGTGCAATGCTATTATCGCAACATAATATTTTTTATTATCAAGATTTGATGCGTGATATTCGTAAGGCAATTGAGGAGCAGAGATTTACTAAATTTAGTGAGGAATTTTTTAATAATAATCAAAATAGTGAAGAATGAGTAATTAACAATAAGATTAAATAAAAAATAACTAAAATTATTTATCAGTATTTTGTTTCCAAATTTTTTTGGCACTTTCGCCAATCACTTTTACTTTTTGACTTTTTTCTTCAAAATATTCTATCGCTTTGTTGATCACGGGAATTAATGCCATGATTATAGCGACAATGATAACAACACGAATTAAAAACATAATTTTTAAAAATTGACAATTTACGGTAAGAAAATAAATTACTGGCGATTTTTTAAATTATACCAAATTAAATTTTATAAAGTAAATTTCAGGTTAATTTTTTATTATGCCATTTCAACTTTTAAATGATGCATTTGAATTTTTCAGATCCTCGTCTTTGCGTAATCTAGATCTCTCTAGGATTTACGCAGACTTCGCCTTTAAATTCAAATGCATCATTTAAAATTGAAAATGGTATCAGATCATTGTTTAAAAGAATTAAAATTCAAATCAAATTTTTAAATTTATCTTATGAGTAGTAAAATTAAAAGCGTTAGAGCTATTGAAATTCTTGATTCGCGCGGATATCCAACTATTGAAGCAAAAATTGTTCTAGAGGAGGGTAATGCCATCGGTATTTGCGCAGTTCCTTCAGGAGCTTCAACCGGAAAGCTTGAGGCTTGCGAGTTGCGAGATAATGATCCAAAAAGATATTTAGGGAAGGGCGTAAGTAAAGCTGTTGAGAATGTTAATAAAATAATTGCTGAAAAATTGGTTGGTAGTGAATTTAAAAATTTCCAAGAAGTTGATGAAATTTTAATCAAACTTGATGGCACAAAAAATAAATCTAATCTTGGCGCAAATGCTATTTTAGCGGTTTCCTTGGCATTTGCTAAAGCTTGCGCTAATTCTAAAAATCAACAATTTTTTGAATTTCTTGGCGATAATCAAGGCAATATTTTGCCAGTACCAATGATGAATATAATCAATGGTGGAAAACATGCTGATAATCCAATTGATATTCAAGAATTTATGATTGCGCCAATTAGAGCAACCAGTATCAAAGACGCAATTCGTATGGGTGCAGAGGTTTTTCATCATCTCAAAAATTTATTGAAAAAAAATTTTCATAATACCAATGTTGGCGATGAGGGTGGTTTTGCTCCACAGCTTAAATCAAGTGCTCAAGCCTTAGATTTTATTGCCAAAGCTGTTGAGCAAGCTGGATATAAATTGGGTAGTGATTTTATGCTTGCCCTAGATTGCGCATCGTCAGAATTTTATAAAAATAATTTTTACGAGATAAGTGCTGAAAACAAGAAGCTCAATAGTTCCGAGCTTGTAAAATATTATGAAGAATTAGTTAATTCATATCCAATATTTTCAATTGAAGATGGTTGCGCTGAAGATGATCATTTGGGTTGGCAAGAGTTAACTGCAAAACTTGGCAAGAAAATACAGCTGGTTGGTGATGATTTATTCGTAACCAATCCTGATATTTTAAAACAAGGTATAGCAAAAAATATGGCCAACGCAGTGTTAATCAAAGTCAATCAAATCGGTACTTTAAGCGAAACTCTTGAAACAATTAACATTGCCAAGAAAGCTAATTATAATAACATAATTTCACATCGTTCGGCAGAAACTGAAGATGCAACAATTGCGCATATCGCAGTTGCAACAAATTCAATGCAAATCAAGACGGGATCGCTTTGTCGATCAGATCGAACGGCCAAATATAATGAATTAATTCGCATCGAAGAACGCTTGGGCAGTATGGCCAAATACGCTGGAAAAATGATTTTAAAAAATATTTAATTTTATAGTTATTAAATAACATAATATATTCTACTTGACAATCATTAATTAAATAAATTATAATTATATCTGTTATTATATATAGATCAA
>CAILUF010000272.1 GCA_903837365.1 uncultured Alphaproteobacteria bacterium
GATGCAATGTCGCAGGCTGGAATTGCTAAGGAGAAAAGAGAGCATGGGAGTAAACTTAAAGCAAATGGTGCGAATCGGGGTTCGTCGGGACCAAAAATATATTCCCTTGGAGATAGTTATAATAGAGCTATGTTAAAGGCGATCGCATCGAAAAACAGCTTTCCGGAAGTTGGTGCAACTATAAAAAATTCTTTTGCAACACTTGAAAGACAACTTAATGCGGATAATTTAAGGTCAATATATAATCAAATTAAAAAAGTTCCCCGAGATGATCTTGAGAAGTATAATCTTAATTTATTACGCGAATTAAAAAATGTTTTTTTAGAAATTGACAGAGATGAAGAGCGTTCTAGAAAAAATGCCCCAAGGCCTCAAACCGCAGGAGAGCGGGAAGCTCAACTTTTTGAAAAACATAATGAATCTCTATCAGCGCAAAAAACTCGTCGGGAATTAAATAAGCCGAAGCCCGAAGAGCGAACCAATAAAAGACAAAGAACAAATGAAGATTGGTGGGGTGGTTTAACTAATAATTTTGCCCCGGTCATTGACCAAGTCACCAATACTATTTTATCAGCCCCACTTAGTTTTCTTGGAAATTTTGGAAATAGCTTTACAAAGCCTGAAGAACAAAAAAAATTAGTAGCAGTTAGAGATCCAATGGAGGAAAAGGAAGCTGAAATATATAAACCGGATTCATTTAAACCTTCCTTTGAAAGAGATAGAAGATAGACCATATACATTTTTAAATCGTTTGAAAGGGCAATCCCAGTTAGAATCGTCAAAATTTTCAACTGTTAGCCGAATAGAATCCTCTAATTATTTACTTGAAAGAATTAAATTATGGAACAGGCGGCTAAAGGAATTTAATTCGGTCCCAAGCCCACAAGAATATCATGATGGAGATTTTAAGGGATATGCGGGTGATTATCAAAAATGTATTTTAGAATAAAAAGATATCTTCAAGCTAGTATTAAAAAAATCAAAACTTCAAATTCAGAACAAGGTAAGATTTTATCAGGTTTTCTTTATTTAGAATTGGCGAAAGTTGAGCATATGGTGACAGGAGAAAATGCTTATGTAGATGATAATGGCAGTTTTTTAACGCGTGAAGCTCGTGATGCTTCCTTTTATTCGACAGATGGACGGGGATTGGGGGATTTAGCGCGAGAATTTACCGATAAATTTTCGAGTTCAAGAGAATATAAGGGGGACGAAGTTACCCCGTTTTATTATGAATCTTCGCAACCAAGCAATTCTGAAGGATTGCGTAAAATCAGAAACAGACTATATAATAAAATTCCTGCAAGATCACAAATTGCAATTTACTATGCACAGAAAGTGGTTTCAAAGGATGATAATTTTGTTGACACAATAAATGTTCCGCGGACAGTAAATACCTCGGATGATTTTAAGTCAAAATTTTCTGAAGAGCGTGCAAAATTTTTGAATCCAACAAAAAAAGGAGACACTTCTGAATCCCGAGCCAAAATCGCAATAACAAGCCAAGGCCCAACCCCAGCTCCATCTCCAGAAAAACGATTACTTATTCAAGAGGCGCAAAGCGTTAAAGATAAAATAAATGACAATTATACAGAGGTGGGAAATTTACAAAGAATAGTCGATTCACCAATAGATTTTTCTGAAAGTATTCTTGACGTAACATCAAATATCGATATTGCTATTGGCGTTATGAAACCAGAAACTTCCGGATCTGATCCTTAAAGACAGTTACAAAAAAATGATTTAAGACAGTTTCTCAGAGATTCGAAAAGTTTGTTAAATAGAGGTGATCGAGCGCGTGGTCGCAGTGGCGGTTTGGATTCTAAAAGAGAAAATATTTATGCCTATGTTGCATTTTTAGATGACAGAATTAAAATATTGCAGGATGTTGTAAATGATTTAAAGAGCTCAAATCCTTCCCAAAATATGTCAATAAAAAAATTAAAAGAAATGCAAGCAAATTTAGGTTTAGAGCTTGTGAGAATTTCGGATTCATTTACGCCTCAAGAAGATTTAATCGGTCAATTTCAGGCTCCACATAGAGTTTCTTGGAAAAATACAGGTATAGAAACTCGTGGCTCAGTGCACCATGAAAATTCGCTGAAAACCTTAAGAGCGGAAGAAATGAAAAAAAAATTGGGCCCAACTTTTGCTTCAATGCTCGATAGCGATAGATTTGAAAAGAGAAAATCATTTGCTTATTCCGATAATAAAGTCGCATCGGCGAATC
>CAILUF010000273.1 GCA_903837365.1 uncultured Alphaproteobacteria bacterium
CCTCCATTCTCGCTGAAAATACCAGCGATCACGATATTGACGACGAAGATAAAATCAAGCAACAAAAATCATTAGATGAAATTGCTGATTTATTAACCAGTTCAAATGAACAAGAAATTACCCAAGGTTTTGATCTTATTACGCAATCAATTCCTTCCGGCAATTATCACCATCAAAATTTAGGTAAAATTTTTTATCTTCACCAATTACAAGAAAAATTAGTTGAAAAAAATCCATCCTTTTTGCGCAATAAGCAATTAAATGATGATTTCAAATTAAAAGAATTATCTGAAGAATTAACGCTTATCATTGATCACTCTTCATTAAAAAGTAAAGATGAAGTATTTTTTCAAGTAACGATATTTTTTCATAATATTTTTAACATATTATGTTTTTTTTATAATACTAAAAATCACCAATTAGAAAATGTTTTAAATTTTGATTCTGAATATCCAAATTCGATAAAAAAATTAATGGATTTTCATTTTAAATTATTTAGCATTTTTGAAACCAAACCCTTGCCCGTAGATGATTTTAAAAAACTAATAAATCAAAATTTTGAATTATTTTTCAATAGTTTACCATCGGATTATTTTTCTTTTAAATTAGTTTTTAGAGATAAAAACCCAGAAATTATCGAAGAGTTTTTTCGTATCTTTAAAGAAAAAAAAATTGATAAAAATGATACGCAATTAAATCAATTTTTAACTCTTGCCTTTAGTGATTTAAATCACGAATCAATTAATTTTATAAAACGTGAATTACTCAATGTTAAAAATCCCGATCACCTTGATTTACAGCTAACTATTGATAAATGCATTAGCACTCAACTATCGATTATCCTAGAGCTTGGGTCAATCGATAAAGATAAAATAAAAAACTTACTATCTTTTGTATCTTGTTTACTGCCAATGGAATTGGCAACAGAAAATATTTTCCACCAGCTTGCAAAAATAAAAGATAAGGAAATTTTTAATTTATTTTTTTTACATCTTCAAAGCTCTGAAACCATCGAAAGACATCTTGCCGTTAAATCTTTTGACGCTTACGACGAAAATGGTAGAACTCCTTTATTCCTTGCCCTTGATCATGATAATATCGAATTTATTGACTCACTTATTCGCATTGGATTTAGTCCAACTAGTTACAAAACGATTAATCCAGAAAATTATTCTTTTTTTCTTAGTTATGTAGATTGCAATAATTTTAGAATTATTTCTGGCTCAATAAACGCCCTAGGATTAACTATCGAAGAAAATAAATTTGAAGCTTTAAATAAATTAGTCAGTCATTCGCGACGCATTCTAGGCATGCCCTGCCTTAAACTTCAGCTAGTTAATTCTCAAATGGAAATTATTGAGAAAACTTTTTCAGCAATTGAATTTGCAGTTATTCTCGATCGCGAATATGCCGTATCTTTACTAACCTTTCATGACATTAAAGCTTTTTTAAAAAATGAACAAAAATTGCAAGCTCTTTATTTTGCAATTTTAAACGAAAATAAAAATATTTTTAGCATTCTATCTTTTAATAATTTTGATATCACCTCGCCAATTGACTCTAAAGGATTGAGCGCTTTTGATTATGCAATAATTTACAATTTTTGCGACATAATCAGAAATCTTTATTTTTTAAAAAAAATTAATTTAAATCAAGAAAAAAAATATCAACTTGATGATGGCACCGTAATTTTTATGCAACCTTTGCAATTTGCAGTTTCCTTTGGAAATTTCGAAACTATTGATGCTATCCTCCTCAATGAAGCAGATGTAAATTATAAAACTTCCTCGCAAATTAGCGCACTTAGTTTAGCGATTACAAAAAAAGATAAAGACCTAATTAAATTTCTTCTCGAGCGCAATGCAAAGATCGATTATCATGAAATTGAAAAAATCTGCGCTGATGCAAAATTTAAAAAAAATGAAACTCAAGAAATTAAAGATTTTATTAGTTTATCCATAATCGAAATATCTAAAAAAATACACGCTAAAAAATTACAACCCTTTAGCCAGCGCTTTTCTCATTTCTATATTTCAAATCACGTTTCATGCACCTACTTCAATAAAGATAGGCATCATTTTCAAAAATTTTTTAATGATTTTGATTTCGAAATATTAAAAATATTTAAATCTCAAATTGCCTTTACTTACTTCAAATATGTAGAGGATAATTTGCTTGATTTTTTTTTAAACATGAAGCTTGTCAAGGAATCGATACTCTCGCCAAAACAAGTCGTCATTGAAATTATAAAACAGAAAACCCAAATACCGTTTTTTTGTATTTTAATTTGTCAAAAAAAAAATTTAGATAGATTTCAATTTAATAAAATTCTTGAGTCAATATTAAGTCTTGATGAAAGATGCTTGGGGATGTTGGCAAATCAAATCGCCAAAAATATTACTGCAAATAAAATGCTAAATTTTGAACATAGTCGAGGACTTTCCCTTAAGCTAGGAGTAATTCTTGAGGCACAAAAAACAATAAAAGCTGATCTAGATCTTTGCTATCATCAAAAATTTGATGATGCCTTAATTTTTTTTCAGGAATTAATAACGATTAACAACACTAAATTTTTGTCATTGCCCTTGAATCACTCACTTCCTCATGCGCTGAAAATATCAATGGAAGAAACTTCTAAAGAGCAAATATTATCTTTTGTAGATTCATTAAAAATTACCATTGAAATGAGTAGGCTAGATTATCGCCTTGAACCTTTAATTCCAATGATCAAGGAGTTAGTGCCAATTTCTTTAAGCTTTAATAAAACTCAAGATGCCAAAAAAGATATGAAATATGATCAAGGAATTATTGACAGAATTAATTTAATCGCCACTCAAATCACCGAGCAATCAAAAAATACCAAAGAAACTTCTATAGATCTCTCGAAAATATTTTCGCATCTCACCCCTTCTTCTGAGAGTTCAGAAGTAGAAAATAAAAACAAACCCAATCCACAGATTTCGCCTAGAGATTTAAATTTAGCTAAATTAAAAAAAGCCTTATCTAGATCTAGAAAAAAATCACGCTAAATCTAATTGGCAAATATTGGTTTTATTTAACTTAAATAAATTGCTAACGAGATCTTCCTGAGGATCCTGGACCTCTTGCTCCAACTGCTGGAGATTTACCTCCTCCTTGCGACATAATAGCTTTATCTATCTGGCTTTTTGGCAAGCTATATGAGTTACCTGAATGACTAAAAGCAATATCACCATTTCCTTTTACTTGAATTTCTTTATTAGCACTATTCTTTTGAAAGAATTGAGGATTATACCATTTATTCGTTGCGCCTTTAGCTATTGTAGAAACCTTATTGCCTTGAAGAGTTAGAATAAATCCATCGGATAGTTTAATTTGTCCGTTATTATTTCTATCAAATGTTAATTGCTTTGGCCCAGTACTTTCAGGCGTTATTGATGGTGTCTTTAGAGCGTCGACAATTTTACTTACTTGCCTTCCATCAAAACTTGGGGTATTTGAATAAACTGAATTTGATGAGCCCGAAGATGAGCCAGAAGATGAGCCCGCAGATGGGCTCGCAAAAATCGATTCTCCAAAGCAACTCTGTGAAGTTGTTAAGGAAGCCGGTGAATTTGTTGCTGATGGTCGCAACGAACTTCCTGACGAGGGACCTACTGGCGAGGGACTTACTGGCGAACGAGTTTCTGGCGAGGGACTTGATTTTTCTGCAGAATTTTGTGCACCAAACCAACTTGTTGGATTAAACAAATTCTCCACACCTCCCCATGGCAGAGGGGAATTTGCCGGAGAAGAATTTGCCGGAGAAG
>CAILUF010000274.1 GCA_903837365.1 uncultured Alphaproteobacteria bacterium
ATCTACAACCTAAAATTTTACCAACTACACTAGACGATTTAGTGAATAATATTATTAATACTGCTCCAAAGATTGGAATCAATGTAAATATACTAGGAAAAGGGGTTAAATTGTTATATTTAAAAATTGCAAATAAAATCATTAACAATCCAATTAAGCTAAATAAATTGCTGTATTGATGATTCTTTAGAATTTCCTTATTTTGCTGAGAAATAAATGCAATAATACTTCCGATTAATAGTTCAAAGCATCTTGTTTCAATTAAAAAAAAGAATTTAGGATTTTTTTGAATTTTATAATTTGCATAACCTAAGCTAATAATGGCAATAGTAACTAACATAATAATCATTATTTTTTTCCCAAATTTCCATGTTAGAATCATTAAGATAGGAAAAATAATGTAATATTGCTCCTCTATTGCCAAGCTCCATGTGTGGATAAGTGGTTTAATTTCATTGGCATTTCCAAAGTAATTATTATCTCTAGAAAAAAAAATATTAGAAATAAAAAACAAGGCAGAGATAATACTTTGTTGAAAATTTTTAAGCTCATTTAATGATAAAATTGTCCAAGAAAATATGCTGGAAATCAATATTGTGAATAATAATGCTGGTAAAATTCTTCTAGTTCTTCTTTCGTAAAAATTTATTATAGAAAAATTATTATTTTGTTTTTCATGTAAAATAATTGAAGTAATTAAATATCCACTAATGACAAAAAAAATGTCGACACCAATATAACCGCCGCAAAATAATTTAAAACCAATATGGAATAAAATTACCGAAACAACGGCTATAGCTCTTAGACCATCTATTTCTTTTTGATATTGCATACATTTATAATTTGATATTTACTAAGAGTCGATTTAATTCATATGTGTCCAGAGTCATCTTATTTTTATTGAATCCAAATTTAAATCTTTTCTAAAAGCGATGATATTATGAAAAACAAACAGCTCATGTTCAAGTGGGCAATAATTAATTTTAATAATTCCATCGGGCAATAAGCGGTATAAGTTATAATCGCTAAGTAATTTTATAAAGTCTTTTAAGAATGATCTGCTAATTATGTTCATTTCATTAAATTCAATTTGAAAGCATTTTACATAATTAGGAATCAATGAATTAGCGCCTTCTAAAATTTTAAATTCATTTCCTTCGGTATCAATTTTGATAAGATCGATCTCGCCAATCTTATTTTCTGAAAAAAAATCATTTAAAGTTTCAAGTTTTATAGAGTATTGAATGATATCGTTGTATTTATGTAAATCACTCAAAACTTCTTTATAGATAGAGGCGTGTTGTGTTCCATGGTCAATTCCACCGATATCATAAATAGTTAAATCTTCTTTTTTATTCCCAAAGCCAAAATTGAAAAGTTTTAAATCTTTATACTTGTCAAAATTAATCTTTAAATTATCAAATGATTTAGGATTTGGTTCGAAAGCATAAATTATACTATCCGATCTAATTTCTTTGCACAAATTAGTATAGCTTCCGCTACATGCTCCAATATCAAAAATAATTGGTTTATTGTTTAATGATTTTAGATATGATCTAAGAAAGTAATTTTCACCACTTACATAATCATTTTTATGATTTAATATCCCCAAACCCCTTAAGGACATTCTAAATAAAAATTTATTAA
>CAILUF010000275.1 GCA_903837365.1 uncultured Alphaproteobacteria bacterium
AATTAGAAGGGTTTACGAATGGTATGTTAAAGAAAAGAAATAATATTATACAATAATTTATTTTAACTAAGTTAATTTGTTTTGAATTAATTTTAACATTTCTTAGTGATATTGAATTGTTTTAAATAATAATAAACAAAATTATGAACCTTAATAAAAAGAAAGTTTTAATAACTGGTGCAGATGGATTTATCGGCTCGCATCTTACAGAAATGCTTGTTAAGGAAGGATGTGATGTTAAAACTTTATCGCAATATAATTCATTTAATAATTGGGGTTGGCTTGAAGATATTGATTGTAAAAAAGATATTGAAGTTTTTTGCGGAGATATTCGCGATCCTCATTACATCAAAAAAATTACCAAAGGCATTGATGTTATTTTTCACCTCGCTTCACTTATTGCTATCCCCTACTCTTATAACGCTCCCGATAGTTATGTCGATACTAACATCAAAGGAACTCTCAATATTTGCCAAGCAGGATTAGAAAATAATGTTGAAAAAATTATTCACACTTCAACTAGCGAAGTTTATGGCACGGCAAAATATGTACCAATTGATGAACTTCATCCACTTCAACCGCAATCTCCTTATTCAGCTAGCAAAATTTCAGCCGATGCTATGGCGGAAAGTTTTTATCGCTCATTTAATCTACCAGTTACAATTGCTCGTCCTTTTAACACTTATGGTCCAAGACAATCTGCAAGAGCGGTAATTCCAACAATTATTACCCAGATTTTAAATAATTATCCTTTTATAAAACTCGGTGATATTTCGCCAACTCGTGATCTTAACTATGTTGAGGATACTTGTTTAGGATTTAAACTAATTGCCCATTGCGATCAAGCTATTGGTGAAACTATCAATATCGGTTCAAATTTTGAAATTAGCATTGGCGATGTTTTTAATTTGATAAAAAAAATTATGAATAGCAATGTTGAATTAACTCTTGATCAAATGCGAATTCGTCCCGAAAAATCCGAGGTAAATCGCTTATGGTGCGATAATCGTAAAATTGAAAAACTTTGTAATTTTAAACCAAATAATACAATTGAACAAGGTCTAACAAAAACTATTGAATGGTTTAGAAAAAAAGAGAATCTGTTAAAATATAAAGCTGATATTTATAATGTTTAATAATGAAATCGAATTTATTCAAAACCTATATAGCACTAGAGAATTCATTACTCTTCACCAACCATTTTTTGATGATCGAGAAAAAAAATTCGTAACTGATTGCATTGAATCTGGATTTGTTTCCTCAGTTGGCAAAGAAGTTAATGAGTTTGAAGAAAAAATTGCTAAATATTGTGGCGTAAAAAAAGCTGTAGCATGCGTTAATGGTACTAGTGGACTCCACCTCGCTTTGCTGTTAAGTGGTGTTAATGCCAATGATTTTGTTATTACTCAAGATTTAACCTTTGTTGCTACTGCTAATGCCATTAAATATTGCAATGCCAATCCAATTTTTATCGATATCGATAAATCAACCTTGGGATTATCGCCACAAAAACTCGAAGATTTTTTAAAAAAAAATCCACAATTAAAAATTAAAGCAGTGGTTGCGATGCATAGCTTTGGACATCCTTGCGCTATTGATGAAATAAAAATAATTTGTGACAAATATGGCATAAAATTAATTGAAGATTGCGCTGAAAGTTTAGGAAGTTTTTATAAAAATAAACATACTGGAAATTTTGGAGATATTGGTGTTCTAAGCTTTAATGGCAATAAAATTATCACCACTGGAGGCGGAGGAATGCTATTATTCAATGATGAGGAATTGGCAAAAAAAGCTAAACATTTATCAACTCAAGCCAAAATAAATCATCCTTGGGAATTTATTCATGACGAAATTGGTTATAATTATCGCATGCCCAATCTCAATGCTTCACTGGGTTTAGCACAAGTTGAAAAATTACCAAAATTACTTGAAAAAAAACGCCAACTTTCTAAAAAATATCAGGAATTTTTTGGTGAGCGTTTTTTTTGTGAACCAAAAAATTCACTTTCAAATTACTGGTTGAATTCAATTTTTCTTGAAAATAAAATTCAACAACAAGAATTTATTAAATTTACCAATGAGCAAAAAATTATGACAAGACCAGTCTGGCGATTAATGCATAAACTCGAAATGTTTAAAAATTCTATTACCGATGATTTATCTACAGCAAATTGGGTTGAAGATAGATTAGTTAATATTCCAAGCTGGGTAAAATTATGAAAGAAAAATTAATTCTAATTGGAGCGGGAGGTCATGCCAAATCATGCATTGATGTTATTGAGCTCGAGGATAAATTCACAATTTCTGGTTTAATTGATATTAAGGAAAAAATTGGTAATCAGATTTTAAATTATCCAATTATTGATCATGATGAAAACTTATTTAAATATGTTGAAAATCATTTTTTTTTAATAACTATTGGTCAAATTAAATCACCTGAAATTAGAATTAATTTATTTAATAAATTAAGCAAATTAAATGCTAAATTTGCAACAATCATCTCGCCATTGGCTTATGTTTCGAAATATTCTAAAATTGACGAAGGATCGATAATCATGCATCATGCAATAATCAATGCAAATAGCTTCATTGGTAAAAATTGCATAATAAATTCTAAAGCTTTAATTGAGCATGATTGCGAAGTTGGG
>CAILUF010000276.1 GCA_903837365.1 uncultured Alphaproteobacteria bacterium
ATCATTAGAGCTTATTCCTCCCAGCTGAAATGAGCACAAAAAATTATCCATATAATGCATTTTAAGTTTATTGTTTTGGATTGCTCTAACTATCCAATCGTAGTCTCCGCTAATTATAAATGATTCGTCAAATAATCCAACTTTTTTAAAACAATCGCTGCGAAAAAACATTGCTTGCTGAACAAAACAGGTGTAAAAAAAATAAGTTTTGAATATTCTTCCATAAATCTGTTTTTTTACTTCATTTGTATTGGGATCAATAGTTTCAACATTCCCATAGATTATATCGATCCTTTTATTATTTTTAAATTTAGCTATAATTTTTTCAACAACATTATCGTCAAAAAAGACATCGCTTGCATTTAAAAAATATATTAGATCTCCAGTTGCGAGTTTTAAACCCTTATTCATGGCATTGTAAATTCCGCTATCATCCTCGCTAATAAAATGATTTATTTGTTTGCAATAATTATTAATATAACTTATTGTATTATCGCAAGAATTGCCATCTATTACTATAATCTCAATATTTTTATAAGTTTGATTGATTATACTTAAGAGGGTTTTTTCGATATTTATTCCAACATTTTTGCAAATTGTAATAACTGACAATTTCATAAAATTTTATTTTTTAAAATTCTTAATAAGTTTTTTTTCAACCTAGTTAGGCGATTTTTTTTGATCTTAGGTATATTTTCACAAAAGTAAATATTTTTGGCAATATAGTAATCGGCTTCATTACTGGGCATTATAAAAGATGGATGAGTTATATCGCCAATAGGAAATGTTGGTAAGTTTTCAACATTGGGATCGCTTCCAGTTGTAAATGTTGCATCCTGATGATTAAAGCCAATATTGCTAATTAAATTAATATTTGGCGTTATTGATAATCCAAAATTACTAAAAATTGCATATGACCATTGATAATCCCAGGTGTTGATTAATCCTGATCTAGTTTTTTCTAAATCATTAAGCCATTTACTTCTAAGCTGAGGATAATTTAAAACTACCTCATCAATTTTATTTTGAGAAATAAATTGTGGCAAATTTTTTAAATTAACATCGTAATATTGCCAAGCTCTTCGCCAACTAGCCCAGCCCCAAATATGGGCAAATCTTGAAAAATAATAACTGCCATCGCCATATTTAATTCCCTTTTGGAAGTTTGAGCCTGTAATCATCATAACCCTTTGATCATGGCGATATTTCTCAAGTAAATTTTCACAAAAATTGAAGAAAGTTGGATGAGGTAAACAATCATCTTCGAGAATTATACCTTCTTCAACATTGTCAAAGAACCATGAAATTGCTGAGCTTACGGCAATTTTACAGCCTAAATTTTTATCACGAAAAAGTGTTTTAACTTCACATTCCCAATCGATTTGTTCAACAATTTTTCGGGTTGCTTGACATTTTTTGGTATCGTCAATTTTATCTACTCTTGGTCCATCGCCAGCAATGAATAACTGCTTTGGTTTTGCTTGTTTTATCCTCTCAAATACCTTTTGAGCGGTATCAAGACGATTGAAGATTATGAATAAAATAGGAACTTTAAAATGAGTAGACATTAACTTATAATTTTTCTATTTGATTGGTTATTATATTAACGACATCGAGACCTTTAATAATCTCAATTCTGTCTTTGCCTCTGATATAAGTTAATTGATTAGTTTGATTAAAAACTAAAATTCTCTTATCAATCTTTTTATATTTGTCTAAAATATTTTGCGAATTATCCAAAGATCCATCGTTAATGCAAATAATTTCAATATTTTTTGTTTGAATAATCACGCTGTTTAGGCATTCTGCAGGATATTTCCCGGTATTAAAAACTGGTATGATAATCGATACTAGTGGATTTTTATTATTGTCTAGATGGCTTTTTTTAATCATTATTTTTACTAACGAAATCGATTTAAAGATGAATAAACTCCTTCTCGCTACTCCACATTTCGCGAATTGGCTGAAAGTCGTCAAGAATTTTTGTCATTGATTTGAGATAATTTTGGGTATTGACTTGAGTAGCAAGTATTGCGCCACGATTTTGAAGATCAATTCTAAGCTGTGAATTATTTTGTAAATTGATAATTTGCTCAACAATTTCATTTTCATTTAATGGATTAAAAAATAATGCGCAATCTTGAAGTTGCTCCTTTGCTCCAATATAATCAGCGCAAATAACTGGACAATTTAATGCCATAGCTTCAAGTGGCGGAATATTATCTGGTCCAAAAACTGAGGAATATGTTAAGGCGAAAGCATTTTTATATAAGGAAATAATTTCTTCTTTACTAACAAATCCTAAAAATTTAACAAAATTTTCTAAACCAAATTCCTGAGTTTTTTCCTTGATATATTCCATATTTCCTTTGTTGGATCCAGTAAAAACTAGATCAAAATTAATGTTTTTTTGCTGTAAAATTTTTAATGCCTTAAGCAAGTGAATATGATTTTTATGAGGCCAAAATTGTGCAGGATAGAATAAATATTTTTGGGTTTTAAGATTATGTTTGGTAAGAATATTATCATCACCAATAAGATCATAAACATAATTAGGAGTAGGCATCGGGATAGTTTTAATTCTCTCAAGCGGATAATTATAAAATTGATTTATTTGC
>CAILUF010000277.1 GCA_903837365.1 uncultured Alphaproteobacteria bacterium
TTACATTAAAATATATTTTAATTTTAGAAGTAAAATATGTCAATAATTGATTTTTGATTTTTTTAAAGAATTTATTTGCTTAAAATTACTAAAATTCTCTAGACTGTCCTTTGTTTTTAGATGTTGAGAAAAATGATTTTGATTTGTTTTTCTGCGGTTCTTGATTGCCTTGATGAGCTTCCTCTTGTTGTTTTTTCTTGCGTTTTTTATCCCAAATCATCGATGCCTTATCATCACTATTAAAATCCTGAGGTTTTATTTCAGACATTTCCTCTATTTCTTCGACTCTATTATCCCAAACATCAAGAGCAGATGTAGTATAGGTTTCTGGCAATTCTGTTCCACCAGTTTCTCGATCAAGATTGCGTTGCTGATTGGTTTTATATGCATCAGGATCGGCCATAATTAAATCATCAATAATCTTTTTGATCTTTGGTTGTTCAAGAACCTTCTTCTTTTTCTTGCGCATTTTTTTGCCATTAATAACTATAAAATTTTGATCATTATCTTCAACTTCTTCATAATCATCAATATTAAATTCTTCAGTATTTTCTAGGTTATTATTATAATTTTTATTATTTTCACTATCTTTTTTTGAAAAAAATAATTTCTCAAAAATGCTTTTTTTAAGTTTATTATTGTTCATATAACTTGATTAATTTGGTAATTATTTCCTGACTTTTATTTATTCTATCTTCGCTAGATTCTGAAATTTTAAAATTAAAATGCAATTTTTGTTGGGAAGTAATTTTAATTTCATTTTTGCTTTTTAAAACCATATCCAAAAGAGCATTAGCTAAATTCGAATTAGCATTACTAAAATTATTATTTTTAAAAGCAATCACAATGCCATTATTACCAACTTCTAAACTCTCAATACCGAGTTTTTGACAAGAATTTTTGATTTGCGCTACCGCAAAAAGATTATAAACTTCTTGAGGAATTTTCCCAAAACGATCGGTCATTTCATTAATTAAATTTTCGCGATCTTGATTGGTAATAATATTGGAAATTTTTTTATAAAAATTCATGCGCAAAGATAGTTCAGCGATATAATCCTGGGGAATTAAAAGTGAAATTCCAAGTTTTAAAAAAACTATATGTTCTTGATTTAGATCTTGTGAATCCTTGCTAAAATCTTGATTATTTTTTAATTCTTCAATTGCTTGCGAAAGCATTTGTTGATAAAGTTCAACACCCGTATCCCTGATATGTCCTGATTGTTCGTCACTGAGTAAATTTCCACTGCCACGAATATCCATATCGTGAGTTGCTACAGTAAAGCCAATGCCAAGCGCATCGAGATTTTGCATCACATCTAATTTTTTCTTGGCTTCGGCGGAAATTTTTTTGCGATTATTGAGCATAAAATAACAATATCCACGTAATTTTCCTCTTCCAACTCTTCCACGTAATTGATAAAGTTGCGCTAAACCAAACATTTCAGCTTTGTAAATAATCATGGTGTTAGCGCTTGAAATATCAATACCCGACTCGATTATTGTCGTGGAAATTAACAAATCAAATTTACCATCAACAAAATCATTCATGATGCTATCAAGTTGTGTTGGTGTCATTTGGCCGTGAGCTTGAGCGATTTTAATTTCGGGAAGTAAATTTTTTAGACGATTAAAAATTTCCTCAATATCGAAAACGCGCGGAACTACAAAAAAAACTTTTCCACCGCGATTAAATTCCCGCATCACTGCTTCGTAAACTATCGTATTGTCAAAAGGCATGACGAAATTGCGAACCGCAAGGCGATCAAGGGGAGGTGTAGCAATTAAACTTAAATCCTTAACTTGTGACAAGGACATCTGGAGAGTTCGCGGAATTGGTGTAGCTGAAAGAGAAAGTATATGAGTTTCACTGCGTAATTGTTTTAAAAATTCTTTTTGCTTTACACCAAAATGCTGTTCTTCATCAATAATTACTAAACCTAAATTGGCAAATTTAATATTTTTTTGTAAAAGAGCGTGAGTACCAATAATGATTTGCGCTTCACCTGAAGCTATTTGGTGATGAATATTTTTGTTAGCACTTTGACTATTTAAGCGTGATAATTGAACAATTTTTATATCAGTTTGCGCAAATCTTTGTGAAAAATTTTTGTAATGTTGACGACATAAAAGTGTTGTGGGAGTAACGATAGCAACTTGAGCAAAATTACAAACTATTGCACTACCGCGCATTGCAACTTCAGTTTTACCAAAACCAACATCACCGCAAATTAAGCGATCCATCGGCATTCCACTACGTAAATCATTTTCAACATCTTCAATTGCGCTAAGTTGATCTGGCGTTTCAATGAAGCCAAAATTATTTTTAAATTCAAAGTAAAAATGACTATCAGCAACAAAAATCGGCGATGTTTTTAACTTACGCTCACCTGCTACCTTGAGAAGTTCTTGCGCAGTCATTTTTATTCTTTGACGAACTTTAGCTCGGCGATTTTGCCAATTTCCAGCTCCTAATTTATCAAGTTGCACAAGAGGATTTTCTGCGCCGTAACGGGTAATAAGATTGATATCGTCAACGCAAACAAAAAGACTATCATTTCCTGCATAACTAATCTTGATCATTTCAAGATTGACATTATTAGCTTTAATGGTTTGTAAACCTTCAAATCTACCAATGCCATGATGGCGATGGACTACCAACTCGCCTTGGGCAATACTCAAACCTTCTTCTAAAATACGCAGTGAGGCTAATTTATTATTTTTTTTGCGTGTAATTTTTTCGCCAAAAATAGCTTGTTCGCCAATAAAAATTAAATCACTAGTGCTAAATCCAAAATGAGTTGGAAGTATGAAAACATTAGCTCTATGACCTTTATTTTTAACTTCCAAATAATTTTCAACGATATTGCAAGCGATTCCATAATCATGAAAAATTTGCATAACTCGATCTTTAAATCCTTCGCTCAAACAAGCAAAAGCAACTTTTTTGTGAGGATTTTTTAAAACAAAATCTTTGAATAAATCAATTGGATCTTGTTTATTAGCTCTTCCCGCTAGGGCAAAATCAGGAATTGGATTAATTTCTAAATCTATTATTCTTTTAGAGTTATCATTAAAATCAAATGGTTTAAATTCAATATTAACTGTTTTAGTTAAAAATTCTTTAAAATCATCAGAAGTAAAGTAAAGTAGTTGTGGATTAATTGGATTATAAATATGAGTATCTTTTAATGATTTTTCATTAAGACGAGTTTGATAATATTTGTTAATCAACTCATGACGCTCTTGACTTTGAAGAATAATATTTTCGCTAAAAAAACTACATGGTTGCAAAAGATATTCAAAAATACTAACCAAAGGTTTGTCGTAAAAAAGTGGTAACCAATGTTCCATTCCTTGGTAAGATCTACTTTCAGAAATTGCTTGATACATTTGATCATCCAAGGAATTTCCGAAAAGATTGCGATAATTTTTACGAAAATTTTCTATAGTTTTTTGCTGTAAAATTACTTCACTGGCGGGAAGAATTTCAATGCTTTTGACATTCTCTGAGCTGATTTGAGTGATTGGATCAAAGGTTTTAATTTGCTCTAATTCATTGCCAAAAAAATCAAGACGATAACCGATTAAATCAAAAGCTTGTTGTAAAACAATATCGATTATTCCACCGCGTACTGCAAATTCGCAAACATTATTTGCGCAATCATTTCTTGTATAGCCTTTGGCGATTAGAAAATCAACGATTTCGGGCAGTGAAATTTTACTTCCAACGCTTAAAAATAAACCATAATTTTTTATCGCATTTGGTGCTAATACTTTTTGCATTACCGCATTTAACGAAGTAATTATAATAAATTTTTGAGAAGAATTTCTGGTGCTTAAGCGATAAAGAGTTTTGAGGCGATTGCTTGAAATTAAAGGCTTTGGCGATATGCGATCAAAAGGAATGCAATCCCAAGCTGGAAAATTTAAAACACAAAAATTTTCGTTAATTCGAGGAGCAAAAAATTGTAATTGTTCATTAATCAAATTCATCTCATTGTCATCTTTGGCAATAAAGATCAAATCGGAATTATTGAAATTACTGGCAATTTGGCTAAATAAAAAACCAATTGCGTCTTGCGGAATTTTTTTGAGAATTACTGATTCTCTAATTTGTTTTAGTTTAACTGAGTAATCCATAAAATTATTTTTTAACCATGTAATTTGTCATCGTTGCTAATTTTTGGTAAGCTTTTAAAGGCTAGCAAGGCAAGGTTTCGTGACTTTTCAAGATCAATGATTGGCAATGGATAATTTTTACCAAGTTCGATATTTGCTTGTTTCAAAATATCTTTACTGGCAAGCCAAGGTGTAAATAAATATTTATCAGGAATATTTTTTAATTCGGGAATAAAATGTCGAGTATATTGACCAGTGCTATCAAATTTTTCGCCTTGTAAAACCGGATTAAAAATTCGAAAATATGGGGCAGCATCCGCTCCACTTCCTGCAACCCATTGCCAACTCGCGCAATTACTGGCAAGATTGGCATCGACTAAACAATCAAAAAACCATTCCTCACCTTTTCGCCAATCAATCAATAAATTCTTAACCAAAAAAGATCCAACAATCATGCGCACACGATTATGCATATAACCAGTTTGCCATAATTCGCGCATCCCAGCATCAACGATTGGATATCCTGTTTTACCTTTCTGCCATGCTTCAAGATAATCTTGATTTTCTTGGAATTGAAAATTATCAAATCGCGGTTGAAAATTTTTATTGGTAATGTGGGGGAAATGAAAAAGTAAATAATTTGAAAATTCACGCCAACCTAATTCACTTAAAAAACAATCGAGGTTTTTATCGTTAAGTTTATCGCCGAAATGGGTTGTTGCGTAATACCAAATTTGATTTGCAGAAATTTCACCAAAATGTAAATGCGGTGAAAGTTGTGAAACTTTTTTTTGGGTAGGAAAATTCCTTCCTTCTTTGTAATCACTTAAAGCAGAGCTAACAAAATCGCGTAATTTTTGTTGCGCAAAATCTTCGCCAATTTGCCAATATTGACTCATAATTTTATCCCATTTTATTTTGGGAAGTAATTTTAAATCATTTAGTGTTAAAGACTGATTATCTTTAATGGCATTGATTTTTTTTGGTTTTTGTTCGGGAAATCGTGGAGCTGGTTTTTTTAGGCAACCGTTGCGGTAGTAATGAGTAAAGACCTTGTAAGGCTTTAAATCGCTTTTCAAAACCTCAAAAGGTTCCCATAGTAATGAGCCATTAAAACTTTTAACTTCGATATTTTGTTCTTTAAAAAAATTCTTAATTTTACTATCCTGAGCAATTCTTGATGGTTCATAACAGCGATTCCAAACAATTGTTTGAATTTCATTATTGTTAATAATTTCTGTTAAGATCTGTTGAGAATCACCATAATAAAAATTTAATTTATTTTTAAGATTTGCATTGAGATTTTCTAGGCTATGATTAAGCCACCACTTACTGGCATGTCCAATTTGACGATGATTTTTTTCATCTAAAATATAAGCAATAATAACTTGATCGCCATTATTTACGGCGAAATTTAGGGCAGGGTTATCGCTAAGTCTTAAGTCATTTCTAAGCCATAGCAAAGTTTTTTTAGTCATAATTATTTTAATTTGATTCGATAATTCTTCCGCTTCTAAGTGTGATTCTGCGATCGGTTTTTGTAGCAAGTTCTAGATTATGAGTAGCAATTAAACAGGCGATTTGATATTTTCTCGTAAGTTGTTGTAATAAATTAAAAACTTTATGAGCTAGTTCATTATCGAGATTGCCAGTTGGTTCATCGGCAAGAATTAATTTTGGCTTACCAACTATGGCGCGAGCAATCGCTACTCTTTGCTGTTGACCTCCCGAAAGTTGCGAAGGTTTTGAATTGCAATAATTTTCGAGCTCAACTTCGTTAAGAATTTCACGAGCTTGTCGATAAGCTTCTTTGTAGTTAATATCTTGAATAAGTAATGGCATCGCAACATTCTCTAGCGCTGAAAACTCTGGCAATAAATGATGAAATTGATAAATAAAGCCGATATTTTTTTTACGTAATTGGGTATTATTTTTATCGTCAATTTTTTGTTGATGATTAAAAACATGGTGATTGCTGATTAAAATTTCACCACTAGTTGGGCTATCGAGTAATCCTGCAAGTTGCAATAGAGTAGTTTTGCCAGAGCCTGATTGACCAGTAAGAGCAATGAATTCTCCAGCATTAATATCAAAATTAATTTCTTTTAAAACTTCAACTATTTGTCCAGCTTGAGTAAAATTCTTATTTACATTAATAAATTTTAAGACTGTTGACATTTGTTGAAAATTAATATTTTTAAACAGTTATTAATAATTTTAATTATTTTCTCTTTTTTTTAGGTTTATCATCATCATCGTCATCATCTTCATCAATTTCATCAAAATTATAATTAAAATCATCTTCCTCTTCGTCCTCCTCTTCGTCCTCATCCTCTTCATCCGCATCTTCATCTAAATCCTTTTTACCTTTTCTATTTTCTATATCGAAATCATCGAAATCATCTTTAGAATTACTTTTTGCTTCAGAGTTAATTTTATCTTTAGCGATGTTAATAATTTTTTCTTTAGCTACTTCAATATCAACATTGTAAATAATCGCATATTCACTAGCTAAGCGAAAGATTGCTGTTTCGTAAATAATTCTTTCAGAGTAAGATCTATCGCTATCTTCAATATCGCGAGTTAAATCGCGTAACACTTCGGCAAGAAGGATAATATCGCCAGAATTAATTTTCGTTTCATATTCCTGCGCTCTTCTTGACCACATGCCTTTAAGTTTTTTTATACCGCTTCTTAAAATATTTAAAACTTCTTCCATTTGCGATTTAGAAGCGATGCGTCGCAGATTATTTTTTTCGGCACTTAAAACTGGAATTTTAATCGATAATCTTTCTTTTTCAAAATACATCAAATAGCAACTGTAATCTTGACCCATAATTGTGGTATTTTCTATTTCAATTATTTTGCCAACGCCATGTGACGGATATACCGCATGATCTCCAGCGCGAAAAGGTTGACGAGATTGATTTGGGAGATTTTCAGTTTTTTTCTTTACGGGTTTTTCGTTTTTAGTTTTGTCAGTTTTTTCAATTACTTTTTTGGAAATTTTTATTTCATTTTTAGGGGATTTTAAATCGGTTTTTTTTGTGACAAGAAGCTCTTTAGAATTGATCTTATCTACAGATTTTTTTATCGATATTTTGTTTTTAGGTGCTGTTTTTTTTGTGATTTTAGTGGATTTAATTGGAGTTTTAATTGTAGTTTTTTTGATTTTAGATTTTGTAATTGATGGTTTGTTATTTAATTTCTTAACAGCTTTTTTTGTTAACTTAATTTTAGTTTTAACAATTTTTGTTTTTGATTTCAAGAAAAGTTGATTCCATTTTTAATGTCCAATGCTTCTTATTACGTAAA
>CAILUF010000278.1 GCA_903837365.1 uncultured Alphaproteobacteria bacterium
CCACGATTCAGAAGGACTTAACTACCGTTAAGCCCTTCTAAATCTGCTCCCCCTCAAGGGGGGAGCTAGAGCCCGAGAGCTTCGAGACTTTTGCGCAAAAATTGTAGGGATGTAAGGGCTACAGCCTGCATGCTTGACGAATGCTTTTACAAATGTAGGGATGTAAGCCCTAAAGGGACGTAGTTATTGCTTAGAGCTTATAGAAATTTTAACTTAGAGCTTGTAGAAATTTTAAGGTTGGGAAGTCTCATCGACAAAGTTAGGGCTCAGGGAAAGTTATAGGGTCATGGAAAGCTAGAGCTCGTGGAAATTTAGGCTCGTGGTTTTACAATAAATTTTGCGGGAAGGGAAATTTTTTATTTTTCACATCATCACTAAATTGACTAACGGCGTGAGAAATTTTGGTGGCAAGATCCTCATATCTGGTTACAAATTTTGGTTTGAATTCAGTATTTAATCCCAGCAAATCATCAATTACTAAAACTTGACCATCACAATCGCCTGAAGCTCCGATGCCAATTGTTGGAATTGTTAATTTTCGTGAAATTTCTGTTGCTAATTTTTTTGGAACTGCTTCGATTACTATCGAAAATGCTCCTGCTTTTTCAAGTTCTAAAGCGGTTTTAAAAATTTCTTGCGCGTCATTTTCATTTCGTCCTTGATAGCGAAAATCCTTACTATTTTCAACGGTTTGAGGCATTAAACCAATATGCGCCATAACCTTAATTTTATGATCGCAAAGAAATTTTACAGTGGAAATTAAATTGGCGGGAGTTTCAATTTTAATAGCATCGCAATTAGTTTTTTCAATAATTTCTTGCGCTGAGGCAAGAGCTTGTTGAGGTGAATTTTCGTAAGATCCAAAAGGCAAATCTACAACCGTAAAACTATGGCTTACAGCCTTGCAAACCGCTTTACCATGAGCAATCATCATCGCAAGCGAAACTTCGCGTGTATTATTAAAACCATAAATTGCCATACCCAGCGAATCGCCAACGAGAATTATATCACAATAAGGATCAATTAGCTTTGCAATTGGATAGGAGTAGGCCGTCAGGCAAGTAATTTTTTGACGATTTTTTTTTTCAAGAATATTTTCAAGTGATATTTTATTCATCTGCTTCGATAATTTTAAATTCTTCAAGGGATTTTGGCGGAGTTTTTGGATCTAAATTTTTTGAATTATCTACTTGATTGGAGTTTGATTTATCTGGATTCACTTGGGCTGGTGAATTATTTTCTTTTTTGACTTCAGGATTGTTATTTTGATTGCTAGAAGTTATTGAGTTAGGTGCAGAAATATCTATTTCAGTTAAGTTCTGTTTAGAATTATTATCTTCTAATTTATTTAATGATGATTCAATTAAACTTGATTTTTCTTCCTTGTTATCTGGTCTATTGGCAACATATTTTGATTGGTAAATTTGTTGTTGCAAGCCAAGATATTGGCGGATTTGGTTGGTGTTGGCAGTGTTAATATATTCTTGAGGCGATCCTTTAATTTTAATGGCGAGATTGATTGGAGTAGGTTTCTGAGTATTTCCGGTTAAAAATAAAGCGTTAAATAACCAATCGAAATTTTGTTTTTCTGCATTGATTGATCCCGTTAATACCGAGTTTACGGCTGGTGCAAAAAACTCTACACGAATTTTTCCATCATTATTATTTTTGAAAGTTATATTGCCGCGAGCTTGTTTAAAAAAACTTTTAGCTTCAGGATTAAAAAGAATTTTTTCAGGAAATTGCAATTCTTTTTGATAGAATTTGATATTAAACATTTTGCCAACCAAATCGTTAATTCCAAAGCCATTGATAACTGGTTGGGCAACATTAAATTTAATTTCACTTTTAAGATCTTTCAAAAATTCCACTTTACTATTGGCAACCGAAAGAATATTGGCAGAGATATTGGCAATACCACCAATTGAATCAATCGCATATAAATCGTTAAATAGCTCGGCTAAATTTATATTTTTGGCGATAACATTACCATTGATGATTTTATTTTCTTTAACATCAATTAAACCGGTATAATTCAACGTTCCTCCATAAGTTTGCCAAGATGATTTTATGGCGTCAATCGTGCCGTTTTTAAGATCTCCTGAAAATTTAAGTTCTTTAAGAATTTTGTGATCCATGGTGATTTCATTGATATCAATATCAATTTTGCCATTGAACGATTCAAGCGATGGGATGCGGTAAAAACTTTCTAGAAAGTCATGATTTTTTCGCAAATTATTTCTAAAAATTTCGGTAATGTTATTTAAATTTTCTTTGAGTTGCGTTGAATTATTATCAGGATTTTCAGCTTGCGTTTGATTGCTTGCCTTGATGTTAGAAAGATAATTTAATTTTGAGCCGATGATTTTAAAATCAAGAATCGGCGTTTTGTTGCTGATGTCAATTACGAGATTTAAATTAAGATCGGTTTGCGTAGATTTTAACGCTAAATTTTCGATGTTTAAAAAACCGCGATTAAATTTTAAATTAATTTTTTGATCAATAAAATCTTCTAAATTATAAGTAAGTTTATTAAAGTTTAATGATAATTGATTATAACTGTTAATGTTGTTTAACCACATCATTTTTTTAATTAATGAGGCTTTGCCAATCATGTTATTCTTGGTTGAATTGAAAATAAAATGCTTGTCAAAATTAAAATTTGTAATTTCAAAATCGCTGGTAATTGTGGTGTTTTTATTTTCACGAATAATTTTACTTTCACCGAAAATCTCAGTTTCATTTTTATTGAGATTGAAATAAATTTCATTTAGATAGGTAAAGTTTGGAAGCATGAGTAAATTGGCATAAAGACGAAAATCACCAAAATTTTCAAATTTTGTATTATTACTTTCGAAATTAAGCCATTTGAGAATTTCACCCAAATTTTTGCCTTTATAATCAATGCTACCAACGAATTTAGGGAATTGAGTATTTTCAACAATTCCGCGAATATAAAAACTTCCTTCACCGGGAGTTTTAATAATCGCAGGTAAAATCATAATCTCGCCAGTTTTATGGATAGTTAAGTAAATATCGCAATCTTTAAAATCAGTTTCAAAAAATTTTAAATTTTTAATTTTAATATCGGTGATCACATCGAAATCTTTGAGGCTAGAAATTAAGTCGAGATTATTCAGTGATTTTATATTCTTTGAATTACTATCGGAAGCTAGAGCGATATTTTCTGAGGTATTTGAAGATGGGTTCGCAGAAGGGTTTATGGCGGGATTTATGGCAGGATTTGCGGGGAGGTTTAAAGAAGGGTTGGGAATAATTAATTTTGAATTATTGGCGATTATTTCATTGTTATTAATGGCGATATTTTTTTTAAAATTAATATCCTCGATAGTTTTGGCTAATTCATAATTTTCAATTTTTAAAGCTTCTTGTGAGATAATTGAATCTAGGTCAAGATTGGTGAGATCGAGATTAATATCAACAACGGGAAGTTGCTCATGAATTGCAAAATATAGATCGCCAGATCCACTGATTATTGGCGAATCAATATCGATATTTTTTAAATTAAATTCATCCAATGCATTTTCAATATTAGATTTAATGACAATCGAATTATTGCTAGATTTTAATTTTCCAAAAATATGACTTTTTTCATTGGCAAAATAAGCTTGATAAAATGATTTTAATTCGGTGATATTGATATTGATATCGCCCTTGAAATCACTAGCTAGTGGACCTTTATTTTCGCCAGTATAATTGCCTTTAATTTTTAATTCCAAATTAGGCGAAGATAAATAGAGATATGATTTTGGCTTTGCAGAATCATCGTTAAAAATTGCTTGATACTCAAATTTACTATTAATATTTTCGCTTGCAAATGAACCTTCGGCGAAACTGTAATTTGGTGAAAAATTTAAAATTGCGTTAATATTATTGAAATCTTTATTTTTTCCTAATTTATTAAAAAAACTAAAAGAACAGTTTTTCATGCGAATCGAAGGAATTTTGCTTAGATAATGACGAAAATCATCATCAATAATTTCGGAAAATTTAAAAATTTTATTACTAATGCTAAGCCCTGATTCTGTAGGGGATACCGCAGGTAATTTTTTATATCCAACCAAAACATCGGTAATTTTATTATTGCGATTGGGAATGTTTTTTGGATCGCTAAAAACTTCAAAAAAACCTTCATCAAATTCTATTTCACTGGCAAGAATATCGTCGTAAATATCAAAAATTGAGAATTTAATTTTAATGTTCTTGGCGTAAAAATTAAATAATTCTTCTTCCTTGGAAAAAATCGGTTTATGTTTATAATTTAGAAGAACAGCCTCAGAAATTTTAATAGTTGGAGTTGGCAGAAAGCTTACTTCAATATCGCCATTAATATCGAAATCGGCATTAGTAGCGCGACTAATTTTTTGAATCATGCTAAATTTCAGCATTGAATTATCAAAAAATAATGGCGTTATAAACAGCAAAAAAATAACAATACCAATTATTACTGACGAAATACGAATTGCTTTTGATGCAAGAATTATATCGCGATATTTTTTACAATCTTGCGCGAATTTTAATATTTTTTCGTTAAAATCTTTATACATTTTTAATGAATTTATTTTTCAATTTTGGCAATTTGCTCAAGAATATCAGTGGTTGATAAAGATATTAATTTTTTCTTATAAACTCCAGATATTAATAACATTGATAAAAATAAAATTACTGAAATTGCCATTGAATTCACTAGTAATTCTTTTTTGGGAGTAAGGGCAAGATGTTCGCCAATATTAACCAAAATATGTTTTTTATTTTCAGTATTCGAGCGAAATGCGCATTCGCGAATTTTTTCTTCGATTGTTTTTTCATCAATTTTAAGAAATTTTCCATAGGAACGAATCAAGCCAGGTGCGTAAATATTTTTGCTGATTTTATTGATCTCGTCATTTTCAATGGCATTTAAATCAAATGGACGAACTTTAAGATAATTGCTCGCTTGAGTGATTTCAATTTTATTTTCCTGTCTTTTTTGACGATAAATTGCTCCCAAGGATTTTACTTCAGATTTTACTTCAGATTCAGATTTTACATCAAGTTTTATATCAGATTTTTCATCAGCTTTTCCTGGAGATTTTACCTCAACGCTTTGAATCTCAGCGTTTATAGGGCTCTGATCCTGTTGATTTTTTTCTTGGTGATTACTTTCTATGTTATTTTTTTTCTTAATTTTTTTTTCCATTAAGTTAACTCGATATTATTAAAATAAAACTTGTTTAATTGGTTAAAAATAAATTTAAGTTAAATATAAACTTAACAATAATTATAATTAGCCGTTAACTATTTTTGATAGATTATAAGTTGCATTAATAATTGCTAATTTAGCGCAATTATTAGACATTTTCTTTAATGTTTGTGGCGATGTCAAGAGTTGATTAACAATATCGTTAATATGATTTATTGAAAAATCTTTTTCCTTAATTACAATCGCCGAGCCATTTTCTTGAAGATAATTAGCATTTTTTTGTTGATGATTATCTGCCGATAGTTCAAAGGGAATAAGGATCATTGGTTTTTTGGCAATGCAACATTCGGCAATTGTTGAAGATCCTGCGCGAGCAATTACTAAATGAGCATTTTCAAGAAGTTCATTCATATTTATAAAAAAACCATCAACAACAGCATTAAGATTAAATGATTTATAAGTTGCAAATGTGCTTTCAACTAGCTCAGCTCTGCATTGTTGAGTTATGTGCAATTGTTCTTTGATTTCTTCGTTGAGATTAAAAAAAGCTTTTGGCAATATTTCGCTAAAAATTTTTGCTCCTCCCGATCCTCCAATTATAAGAACATTAATCTGCTCTTTTCTTTTGACAACTTCGTAAAAATCCGATGCCAAAATTACATCATAGCCAATTTTATGAAGAGAATCATTATTTAATTCTTCTTGAAAATGTGGAATTTGATATTCGTTTTTATTGAGTGCAATTATTTCACTGCGAACAGGATTGCCAGTAAAAATTATTTTATTTAATTCACTTTCTTTGAAACCGCTAGTGCTTGGAAATGAAGTAGCGATTTTACTGGCATATTTGGCGAATATCCGATTGACCTTACCCAAATGAGCATTTTGTTCGTGAAGTATAATTGGACATTTAACGATTACACTCGCTAGCAAAACTGGAAAACTTGCATATCCGCCAAAAGCAAAAACATAATCTGGACGATGTTTTAAAAAATAAAATAATGATTGCAAAGTTCCAATGGCTATTTTGGCAATTGCCTTAAATAAAAAACTCGGTGTTTTTTTTAATTGCGAAGCTTGAATTATCAATGACTTAAACTGATCTTGATCTTTTATATAATTTTTAAGTTTTGCATCTCCAAAGAAAAAAACTTGATGATTTTGACTGGCTAATAATTCTGCAAGGCAACGCGCTGGTATTATGTGTCCACCCGTTCCACCACTAACAATAAAAATTTTTTTTGACATTATATTTAATTTTGTTTTAAATAATCACAATTTCTAATTAAAAATAAGAAAACAAACAAATAAACTTGATAATTATATATTACTACTAAGTTTTATTATAACAATTTAACTTACAACAATTGTTTTAAGTCAAAATAAAAAAGCTTTAAAATTTTTAGACAATTATTTTAAAAAATAAAATGAAAAAAATTATACAACAACAAAAACAGCGCAAAAAAGATTTTATTGATCTAGATAAAATTGACGCAAAAGAGTTAAAAAAAATTATTGAAATTGCTCATAAACTCAAGAAGCAGAAGGATTTAAATAGCCAAGCTAAATTATTGGCTCATAAAAATTTGGCGATGATTTTTGAAAAAAATTCTACGCGTACACGAATCTCCTTTGAAGTTGCAATAAATCAACTTGGCGGACATGCTATTATCCTCAATAAAAATCAAATGCAATTGGGCAAGGGCGAAACTATTGAAGATACCGCGCAAGTTCTTTCGCGTTACGTTGATGCAATTATGATTCGCTCTTATGCTCATGAAACGATTTTGAATTTGGCAAAAAACTCTACAGTACCAGTGATCAACGGCCTTTCTGATTTTTCGCATCCTTGTCAAATTCTAGCAACAATTTTAACGATTGAAGAGCATCTTGGAAAAATTTCTGGTAAAAAAATTGTCTGGTTAGGTGATCAAAATAATGTTTTAAATTCGTTAATTCAAGCTTGCGAAACTTTTGATTTTGAACTTGTAATTGCTAGCCCTGCGGAAATTAATTTTTCAATTTCGGAAATAAAAAAAGCTGTTAAAAATAAAGCTAAAATTAAATTAATTCACGATGCCAAAAAAGCCGTTAAAGATGCCGATGTTTTAGTTACCGACACCTGGATTTCAATGGGTGAAGAAGCTGAAAATAATGATGCCATTAAGCAAAGAAAAATAAATTTACTTAGCCCTTATCAAGTCAATAAAACATTGATGAATTTGGCAAAAAAGACAGCAATTTTTACGCATTGCTTACCGGCTTATCGAGGTTACGAAGTTAGCAAAGAAGTTTTGGAATCAAAGCAATCGGTGGTTTTTGATGAAGCTGAAAATAGATTGCATATTCAAAAAGCAATTTTGGTTTGGGCTTTGCAGTAATTTTGGATGCGTCGCTCTCGGGCTATAGCTCCCCCCTTGAGGGCTTACATCCCTACATTTAGTAAAAACACTCATCAAACTTACGGGCCCATAACTCCCCCCTTGAGGGCTCTTCGCGTTCAAAAAAAAGCCTAAACGGCTTTTTTTAGCGAAGAACGGGATTAGGAGCGGATGCGACGCAATCCCTGGCGTGAATCTTTTTCAAAGAAAAAGATGAAACGTTTAAAAGCAAAAAAATCTAAAAATGTCGATTTCTTGATTTAACTTTTAAACTAAAAA
>CAILUF010000279.1 GCA_903837365.1 uncultured Alphaproteobacteria bacterium
TAAAAAAATCTTGTAGCCTTAAAATTTAGCAATTAAATTTAACATCATTAAAAAATTTATTAATTTTTAGAAATTATAAAACGATCAACAGTTAATTAATATGGAAGAATTTGTAAAACATTTTAACGAAATTATTTTACCAGCCATTTGTGCAGATTTCTGGATAGTTTTACCAATCATTGGTAAAATTTTATTGGTCATATTACCGCTTATCCTTGGCGTTGCTTATTTGACATTATTTGAACGCAAAGTAATCGGAGCAATGCAACTACGTAAAGGTCCGAATGTGGTTGGTTGGTTTGGAATTCTCCAACCTCTTGCTGATGGTTTAAAGCTAATGCTTAAAGAAGTTATCATGCCCAGCAAAGCCAATAAAGCTTTATTTTTATTAGCACCAATAATCACTTTTACCCTTGCCTTGATTGGTTGGGCAGTGATTCCCTTTTCTGAGAATTTTGTAATTGCCGATTTGAATGTTGGAGTTACTTATCTTCTTGCCACTTCTTCACTAGGGGTTTACGGCATTATCATCGCAGGTTGGGCATCAAATTCAAAATATGCTTTTCTTGGTGCAATTCGCTCATCAGCGCAAATGATTTCCTATGAAGTTTCAATTGGCTTAATTATCATTTCAGTGGTGATGTGTGCGGGATCGTTAAATCTTTCAAAAATTGTTTTAGCACAAAAAAATATGTGGTATGTGATTCCAATGTTTCCGATGTTTATTCTCTTTTTTATTTCAGCTTTAGCGGAAACTAATCGCCATCCATTTGACCTTCCTGAAGCAGAATCAGAGCTTGTTGCTGGCTATAATGTTGAATATGCTTCCATGCCCTTTGCGATGTTTTTTCTTGGCGAATATGCCAATATGATTTTGATTTCCGCCTTTGCTTCAGTTTTATTTTTGGGTGGTTGGTTACCAATTTGCGATAATGCTTTTTGCAATGCAATTCCCGGATTTGTTTGGTTATGCTCAAAAATATTAATTTTACTTTTTTGTTTTGTTTGGGTCAGAGCTACTCTGCCACGCTATCGCTATGATCAATTAATGCGCTTAGGTTGGAAAGTATTTTTGCCTTTATCACTAACTTGGGTAGTTGGTACAGCTAGCTTTATTGTTTTCGTCAAATAATTTTTTTAATTATGCAATTTTTTAAACGAGCTTATAATTTTTTTCTATATGAGATTGTCGTCGGCCATCTTCTTACCTTGAAATACATGTTCAAGAAAAAATATACCATAAATTACCCTTTTGAAAAAGGACCAATCAGTCCAAGATTTCGCGGTGAACACGCTCTCAGACGCTATCCAAATGGTGAAGAGCGCTGTATTGCTTGCAAATTATGCGAAGCAGTTTGTCCAGCTCAAGCTATTACAATTGAAGCTGAAGAACGCGCTGACGGAAGTCGTCGTACTACCAGATATGACATTGACATGCTGAAATGTATATATTGCGGATTATGCCAAGAAGCTTGTCCGGTTGATGCAATTGTTGAAGGACCGAATTTTGAATTTTCAACTGAAACTCGTCAAGAGCTTTATTACAACAAGGAAAAGCTTCTTGCCAATGGCGATCGCTTTGAATATGCATTGCAAAAAAACATCGAAAAAGATGTTAGTTATCGTTAATTAAAACTAACTTATTTAAACTATTTTA
>CAILUF010000280.1 GCA_903837365.1 uncultured Alphaproteobacteria bacterium
TAATTGCGGTTGATTGATCATCATTATGGCATTTCTTTTGTTAAAATTTTCATTTTCAAAACAGATTCTTGAATGAGCTCCCGCCCCTATTCCAATATATTCATCACTTTGCCAATAACATAAATTATGTTTGGATTGATAATTTTTTTGCGCATAATTTGAAACTTCATAATGCTCAAAACCCTTGTCAATCATGATTGAATTAGTTAAATCATAAAATTCACTTGCCAAATTTTCATCGGGCATCATAAATTTCTGACGCTGAAAATCGCTAAAAAATTGCGTACCTTTTTCGATTGTCAATTGATAAAGCGAAAGATGATTAGTTGAAAATTCTAACGCTTGCAATAATTCGCTACGCCAATTTTCAATGGTTTGCTGAGGTCGAGCATAAATCAAATCAAACGAGAAATTGCTAAAATTTTTTTTAGCTAATTCAATGGCGTTAATAGCTTCTTGAGGCGAATGTTGACGTCCTAAAAATTTTAGATCTTGAGCGTTAAATGCTTGAATCCCTAGGGATAATCGATTAATACCAAGTTTTTTAAACTGCTTAAATTTTTCACTTTCAACCGAAGTTGGATTTGCTTCAAGACTAATTTCACAATCATTTTCAACTGTCCATAATTTGACAATTTTTTCCAAAATTCCTGCTACCAAAAAACTTGGCATTAATGAAGGCGTACCTCCACCAAAAAAAATCGAGGTAATTTTTCTTTTACCAATTTTTTTAGCAAAAAATTCTAACTCCGAATTGTAGCATTCTAAAAAATCTTGATGATTAATTTCGCTTTGCACATGTGAATTAAAATCACAATAAGGACATTTTGCTTTGCAAAATGGATAATGAATGTAAATTGAGAGTTGCTTTAACATTTGTTGAGGCTAATATTTCTAAAAAAATTTAATTTAAATTTTATGCTTCAAATCGCAATAGTAGTCTTTCGTGAAGTTTTGGAAATCGCTTTAATTCTGGGGATTTTAGCTTCGGCAACTAAAGAAATCAAGGGTCGCAGTAATTATATTTTTGCTGGACTTATTCTTGGAATTCTTGTGGCAATTTCTTTGGCTTTCTTCACTGACCAAATTTCCAACAGCTTAAATGGCATGGGCCAGGAATTTTTTAATGGCTTAATCTTGCTAGCTTCTGCTTTTATGATTGGCTGGACAGTGCTATGGATGCAAAAACATGCTCGAACTTTATCCGGTGAATTGAAGCGCTTGGGAAACTCGATTAAAGAAGGTAAAAAACCACTTTATGCACTGTTAATTGCCGTACTGTTTTCAGTGGTTCGCGAAGGTACTGAGATAGTCCTTTTTAGTTATAGTTATTTTATTTCAGGTACAAAAATTTATCACTTGATTGGTGGATTAATTACGGGAATTTTTTGCGGAAGTTTAGTTGGAATCGCTTTATATTTCGGTATTCTCAAGGCTTTTGGAAAATATTTTTTTACAATAACGAGTTATCTTTTAATCTTCTTTGCATCAGGAATTGCTTGTGCTGGGATTGGTTTTTGGCAAAATGCTGATATCGTTCCAAGCTTCAAAAATCCCGCGATTGATTTATCAAACATCATTTCTCAAAATAGTTGGTTAGGAAAATTCTTAAATATATTTTTTGGCTATATTGATCAACCATCTGTAACGCAGTTAATTATTTATTTTTCCACCTTATCAATTTTATTTATCGGACTTAAAATTGCTAAAAAAATTTAATAATTTCGGTTTTATTAATAAATTAAAAACCTTATTTAAAATCACATAAAACTACTCACAAAAACTCTCAATTTCCTCTTTGGCTACAATTTCGGCATTCATAATATTTAATTCAAAAAATAATTTGTTTTTTGTTATAACAAAGAAACCAAATTAATAAAATATTTTTGATTTAAGTAACATATTAATTTTTTTTAATATCAATTTAAATATTGACAATATTGTAAGTTAAGATTAGTTAATTATATTTTTATATAAAACCACCAATATTAA
>CAILUF010000281.1 GCA_903837365.1 uncultured Alphaproteobacteria bacterium
AAATTATAAAAAAACTTATTAATAAAAGTAAAAACTATTAATAAAACTTGCTAAATTATTTTGTAAACACTATAAATACAAATGATATAGTAGTTTTTACTCATAAACATAATTTTAACAATATGCGATCAGAATTGCGATCAGAATTGCTGACTATTAATCCTAACGAAGTTGATTCGCCAAAACATTCAAAACCAGTTAAAGATTCCTCAGCCATATCTCATCCTTCGGCTGATCAAGTTACTGAATTTGAGAAAAAATTGCTTGAATGGCGTGATAGAGAATTAAAAGCTTTCCCTGGAAATTCCGAAAATATTAGTAATGCTAAAAAAAGAATTCAAAGTTGTTACGCATTACAAAATACTACATTAGCCTTAGCTCGTTATAACTTATCCTCAATTCCGTGTGAGATTGGATATTTGGTAAATTTAGAAGAATTGGATTTATCCTATAATTTTCTTTCTTTTATACCGGACGAAATTTCATCTTTAGTTAATCTAAAAAAATTAAATTTAGCTGTTAATAAAATATCCCAATTAACAATAAGTGAATCAGGTCTGCCAAAATTAGAACAATTAAATTTATCTACAAATTCTCTAATCGAAGCTCCTAAGGGAATTGATAATCTTGTTAATTTAGAAGTATTAAATTTGGAAGAAAATTTTATAAAAAAATTAAATATTGATGATTTTAAAAAATTGACCAATTTGAAGATGCTTATCATCAAGAAAAATCATTTAACTGAAAATCCTCGAGATCATTTGACTAGCCATGATCTAGAAATAGATGATTCTAAAAATTTATATTCAAGAAGATCTTTTATTTGCTTTCTAATAGATGAAGCTGATTTCTCTGAAGAAGAAATTGGGTTAGATTATAAATTACTTTTTAAGCAACAAGATTGTCAGATCGAAGAAAGCAATTTAAAATTATCTGAAAATCTAAAAGAAGATTTAAAATCAAGATTGGATAATTTATTTTTATATTTTACTACTGATGCATCATCAAATCCTATGGATAAAAATCCTATGGATAATTTTATCAAGGCAATGCAATTTTTCTTTAAAGAAAAAGTAACATTGAAATCAACGGAAAATATGGATGATTATAAAAATTTTAATCGATCTTTACTTATTATTTTCTCACAAATATTTGACAAAAGAGAGGATAAATTATTACTAGAAAATATCGATTCTTTTTGCGCAAATTATATTAGTAAAAATATAGATTCAATTAAAGATACCTCTTTAATTGATGGCCTAATTGGTTTGATTAAGGGCGAAGATCCCTTGAAGTCATGTCATAGCGAAGCTTCACGTCAAGACTCTGATCCTTCGGTATTTGTAAATCAAGGGGTAGTAATGAGAGGTTCGCTAAGTCATCCTGATCATACTCATCAAGGAGGATATAGTCTATTTGGAGTTCTCTCTAGTTCTCAAGCTAGTAGTTTCATTGATGATTTGAGCGATTCTTCTCAAGAAGATAATGCATCAATCAAAGAAAATAAACACTTAAATCATCAAAGGTCATCGCATCATACCTTATATTCAACAAGAAGGGCTCAAAATCAAGCTCATGCAAATAATTTGCAACCAATAATATTAGCAAATAATTCAGTTGAAATTCCTTCAAAATC
>CAILUF010000282.1 GCA_903837365.1 uncultured Alphaproteobacteria bacterium
ATAGCTTTTTCAAAGCGGTTGGGAATATCATTGGTAAATTCATTTTTATTTTTGATAATGCCAAATAAATCAGCTTCAATATTCGATAAATTTATTGAGCCAGAAATTAATTCCACAAAACCTTTGGGATTAATTTTTGATTGAGTTTGGTAAATTTTTTTATCACATTTTGAACCTTTAAGTTCAATGTCGATATATTCTGCGAAGGAAATATATTTCTCAATATTTTGACTCCATTTTGATTCTTGTGCAGTGGAATATTCAACTGAAGTTGAAAGCCCATAAATTGCTGAAGTTAGATTCATTTGCGGATCGCCATCAATCAACAAAACCTTACATCCTTTATCGGCAAGAATAAAGCCTAAATTATGCACTAAAGTTGTTTTGCCAACCCCACCCTTATGATTGAAAAAAGTGATTATTTTCCCCATAATCTACCCCAAGATTTCGCTGAGATTTTTCGCTAAATTTTTAATATCTTCCTCGCTAGTTAACTCAGTAAAGGCAAGGATCATTTTGTTATCAACGCAATATCCACCAATGATATTTTTTGCTAAAAGTTTTTGATTTATTTCGTGAGCATTTTTAGAAAATTCAATGGTAAATTCATTGAAGAAATTTTCATTTAAAATTTTTACACCTTTGATTTTACTAAGGATTTCGTAAGCATCACAAGCTTTTTTATGATTAATCAAGGCTAATTTTTTATAGCCAATTTCGCCCAAAAGTGAAGTGTGAATTGTGAATGCGGTAGCGCATAAACCTTGGTTTGAGCAAATGTTAGAAGTTGCTTTATCGCGACGAATATGTTGTTCACGAGCATTAAGCGTTAAAACATAACCGGGTTTGTTATCGGCATCGAGCGTTGCGCCACAAATACGCCCTGGCATTTGTCTAACGAATTCTTTTTTACAAGCAAAAAATCCTAAAAGTGGTCCACCGAAATTTAAACCTACGCCCAAGGATGAAGCTTCGCCAACGACGATATCAGCTTGCGACGGAGCTTGTAATAATCCTAGTGATAAAATTTCACTTACAACTACAATCATCAATGCGCCAGCTTCATCACATTTTTTGCGAACCGCATCGAGATTGCAAATATTGCCGTAAAAATCCGGATATTGGACGATAACTCCAGCGCAACTTTCATCAATTTCATTTACCAATTTTGCCGAATTTAAATCAAGAAAAGTTTTGCAAACATCAAGATAATCGGGATGAATCTCGTTAAATTTGGCAATATTTTTTTTGCCAGATTTTATGCGTAAAGACATCAAACAACTTTCGGCTAATGAAGTTGCGCCATCATACATTGACGCATTGGCAACCTGCATGCCAGTAAGCAAAGAAATGATTGATTGAAATTGAAAAATAACTCCTAAAGTTCCTTGCGAAATTTCTGGTTGGTAAGGCGTATAAGAAGTTAAAAATTCCGATCTTTGAATTAAATGATCAACCGCAGATGGAATGTGATGCTTGTAGCATCCAACACCTAAAAAAAATGGACCAGAAGATGCAGGGCGATTTTTTTTAGCAAGTTCTTGCATGATTTTTTCAACTTCAATTTCGCCTTGATGATTGGGTAAATTTGCAATTGATTTTTTTAAAAGAAATTGATTGGGAACTGCATCGTATAGTTCGTCAACAGAATTAACGCCAATCGCAGTGAGCATTTCTTTGCGATCTTTTGAAGTTAAGGCCAAATAACGCATAAATAAAAAATTAAATTATAAAAATTGCAATTCAAAATATTTAAAATTTGATAAAAAATAATTAAAAATATTCTGTTTTGATTTGCTTAGGATCAAAAATTAAGACGTTAATTTTAGAATTAGTCGAAGAAATTGCAAGTGGTAATTTTGGCAATCTTATCGAATTTTTTTAATTCGATAAGATTAATAGAACTCAACAATCCCGTTGCTTATATCATACATTCCACCAACTAGTATAATATTTTTTTTCTTAATTAAATTGCGAATTATTTTACTTTTTTTAGGAATTTTTTTCATGACTTCTAAAACATTTTGCTCAGAAACTTGATCGGTAAAATTAACGAATTTATCGTGACTATGATCCTTTTTTTTGGTTGTAATTTTAACTGCAGGTTTAATTTTTTTAAGAAGCTTAGTTAAATGACCCATTTCAACATGATCGCATGCTCCTTTGATTGCTCCGCATTCTGTATGGCCTAGAACCATGACGAGCTTTGCTCCAGCAACTCCGCAAGCAAATTCCATACTGCCTAAAATATCGTCATTGAGAATATTTCCGGCAATTCGGCAGGAAAAAATATCTCCCAATCCTTGGTCAAAAATTAATTCTGCAGAAGTTCTGGAATCTATACAGCTGAGTATAAAGGCAAATGGATATTGTCCTTCGGAAGTTTCATTAATTTGGCTAAGCAAATTGCGATTAATTTTAAGATTATTAACGAATCTTTGATTACCTTCTTGAAGCAGTGATACTGCCTGTTGCGGAGTTAGTGAGTTACGCATATCTTTTGATAAAGTTGTCATATATTTTTATTTTTAGTTATTTTAATTATTTTTAATTACATTTTATTCTATTTTACTAGAACTAATTCCTTTTAATTGTAATTTAATATTTTTGGTTTTGGCATTTTCTTTAAAATCTTTAATGATTTCATAAACATCATAATCAATTACCCTAGATTGGCTTGCATCAATGATAACGCTTGAATCATTTGGTAAGTTTTTAAGCATTTCAATGATTGCTCCTTTATTTAAAAATGAAACTTCTTGAGCTAATTTAATGATATGATCATGTTGTTTATTTTCACTTTCAGAAATTTTTTCGTAAGCATTGCGAAAATTATGAAATATTATAAATCCAAGAGAAATAAGCATTCCCAGCATCACGCCCTTCAATAAATCAAAAATTATCATGCAGATTATGGTTATTAAAAATGGAATAAATTGCTCATAGCCAAGTCGAAAAATTTTAATAATCATTTTTACATTAATTAATTTAAAACCAATAACCAGAAGCACGCATGCCAAACTTGCCAAAGGAATCATGTTTAAAATTTCAGGAATTAAAATCGCCGAAATTAATAACAAAAATCCGTGCAGAATTGCTGAAAGTTTGCTTTTGGCATTGAATGAAATATTAGCACTACTCCTTACAATTACTTGCGTGATTGGCAATCCACCGATTAAACCTGAAATTAAATTTCCTAAACCTTGCGCTTTTAATTCGCGATTGGTTGGGGTAATATTTTTTTGCGGATCAATTTTATCGGTTGCTTCAACACAAAGAAGAGTTTCAAGACTAGCAATAATTGCAATCACCAAGCCTAAGACATAAATTTGCGGATCACGTAAAATTTCAAAATTTGGCAAAGTGAATTGTTGAAAAAATTCTTGCGCATTTTGAGCGATTGGCAATTGCACAATTTGATGATCTGCAATGTCAATAAATCGACTCAAAATTATGCCAAGTAAAATCACCAAAAGAGGCGAGGGGATTGCTTTGCATAGTTGAAATTTTGGCGATAAAATTTTATCCCAAATGGCTATTAAAGTTAATGATAAAATTGAAATAATAATCGCATTCGGCGTTAAGCTCGTAATGGTTTCCTTGGCGATATTTAAAGCTCCTTGATCAAAAAATTCTTTAAAATCATCGGCAAAATTTGCGTCATAACCTAAAGCATGAGGTAATTGTTTTAAACAAATTATTATGCCAATACCGCATAACAAACCCTTGATTACGCAGGATGGAAAATAGTAAGCAATTGTTCCAAGCTTTAGACTACCCATGATTATTTGTAAAATTCCAGCAAGCATTACTGCAACCAAAAAACTTTCATAAGAACCAATTTGTCCAATACCATTTAAAACGATAACTGCCAATCCAGCTGCCGGACCGCTAACTCCGAGTGAAGAACCGCTTGCAATTCCAACAACGATTCCACCAATAATTCCAGCAATTATTCCTGAAAATAATGGTGCACCAGAAGCCATGGCAATACCAAGACATAAAGGCAATGCGACAAGAAAGACCACTAAACTCGCAGGCAAATCATAGCGCAAATTATCAAAAATTTTTTTCATAAATTAAGTTAAATTAAAATTTTATTAATCACTAGGATAAACTAAATTATAA
>CAILUF010000283.1 GCA_903837365.1 uncultured Alphaproteobacteria bacterium
AACTTAAATAAATTCTTCGATTTGCTGGATAATAAATTCAGGATTGGTATCAACATGTGAAGCACCGCGCATTTCAATAAATTTCTTTTTTGCAGTGATTATATTAAAGAGTTTTTGTCCGCTAGTAATTGGCACAATAAAATCGTGATCGCCATGAAAAATTAAAACTGGAGCAGTGATATAAGGAGCGTAAATAAAGGAGCTAAAACGATCTTTAAGCATAAATTTTACAGGTAAAAATGGATAATTTCTTTGCGCAATTTCTTGAATTGAATAATAAGGCGAATCAAGAACTATCAAAGAAAAATCATCTTCTTGAGAATTATTTTTGGCAAGTTTTTGATCGTCCTTTTCTTCGCGAGTTGAAGAAATTGAATCAGCAATTTGTTCATTTTTATTATGCAATTTTTCATTATCACTGACCAAGCGATTAGTTTTGAAATCAATTTTGTTTTGAGAAATTTTAGCAACAACTCCCGAACCAATTGATTCACCAAATAATATCAAATCGCTTTTACGATAATTTTGTGATTTGATAAATTTTAAAAGTGCTTTGGCATCGCTTAAAAATCCAGCTTCGCTAGGTTTGCCTTGTGAGCCAAAATATCCGCGATAAGATAAGGCAATTACGCCGTAACCATTCTCAACAAAGCTTTCGAAGCGGTAAGAGCGATCACCAATATTTCCAGCATTACCGTGGAAATAGACGATTATTTTTTTATAATTCTTGGGAATTTTTTGCCAAACCAAAAGTTCAACATTATCTTCACTAGAAATTTTAATGGATTCAAAGCCCTTAGGAGTAGAAGCTGAACCATATGGGAAATATTGTAGACTACGTTGAAAAATATAAATAATAATTACTAACAACAAGTAACAACCAATTATAGTAAGAAACATTGATTTAAATTTATTTATTTTGAATAGCGATAAAAAATCAAACATTTGTTGGTTGATTTAAAAAAGTTTTTAAATCTTCACAATTTTGAATTGAAGTTGCTTTAAAATTGCTTACCGTTCTAGTTGCCAATCCGCATAAAACTTTTCCTGAACCAATTTCAATGACTTGCTCAACTCCGCAACTTTCGAGTTTTAGCATTGATTCACGCCATCTTACGGTTCCGGTGATTTGCTTAGTAAGTAAATTTGCAATGTCGTTAGAGTCCTTGACAATATCAGCGCTAACATTGGCAATAATGTTTACTTGCGGTTTTTTAATTACAATTTTTGCAAGAGCTTGTTGCATTTCATTTTGCGCTTCAATCATTAAATCGCTATGAAACGCTCCACTAACTGGCAAAGCAATTGCACGTTTTGCTCCTTTTAATTTGGCGATTTCAATTGCCCGATTAATAGCATTTTGTGTTCCTGAAATTACCACTTGACCAACCGAATTATCATTAGCAATTTGACAAACTTCGCCTTGACTTGCTTCATTAGCAATTGATTGGGCAATGTCAATTTCAACACCCAAAATCGCTGCCATTGCTCCTTTATTTTTATCGCCACATTTTGCCATGGCAAGACTACGAATTTGCAATAATTTTGCAGTATCTTCCAAGCTTAACGCATTGCTTGCGCATAAAGCTGAATATTCGCCAAGTGAATGACCAGCGCTAAATCCGCATAGATCGTTAAATTTTTTTCCAAATTCATTTTCTAAAATTTTTATCAAGGCAATTGAGACAGCCATTAGAGCTGGTTGAGTATTTTGAGTTTTTGTTAATTCATCACTTGGACCTTCAAACATAATTTGCGATAAATTATGTGATAAAATTTCATCAACCAATAAAAAAACTTCACGAGCAGTTTTAAAATTTTGCGCTAAGTCTTTACCCATTCCAACTATTTGCGAACCTTGTCCAGGAAATAGAATTGCAATTTTGTTTTTCATAAAATTAAA
>CAILUF010000284.1 GCA_903837365.1 uncultured Alphaproteobacteria bacterium
TTTAAAATTAGAATTTTCAAAATTCTTAACCAGGAGAAGAATTTAGCGCGATCATTACATATTTCTAATTCTGCAAAATCAAACCTCATTAGAGCCACTAGTCATGATTTAAAAAATTATCTTTTTAGTATTTCAGGAATTACTAAACTTTTACTTAAGGAAAAAAATCTTACTAATGACAATATTGAATTGTTAAAAATAATCGATGAACAATCCGATGATTTAGCATTATTTCTTGAGGATTTGCTCGATATAAATCAACAAGATCACGAACCAATAAATCCCAATTCATTTGGTAAACACAATATCAATGAAATAATCACCAGAATCGTTTTACTAAACAAAAGTCTGGCTTTGAAATATAAAATTAAAATCAATGAAAATTTTGAAAAAAATCTGCCAATGATTTATTGCGATTTGAGAAGAATAAAACAAATTTTTAATAATTTGGTTAATAATTCAATCAAATACAGTTATGATAATAGCTCAATTGATATCATTACCAAAGTTAAAAATAATAAAATTATTGCGGAAATTATTGACCATGGAATTGGGATGACGCAAGAAGAAATTTCATTAGCATTGGAAGGCAAATATCATCTAATTGATAAAAAACTACTAAACCGCGAGACTAGCTCATACGGTATAGGACTAAAAAATGTTCAGGAATTAATTAAAATTAATAATGGGATTTTAGAAATCGAATCTAAAAAAAATGAAGGAAGTATTTTTAGATTAATTTTTAATGTAAGTAATCATAAAGCAATAGAAGTCAATAATATTGCTTATAAAAAATTAGTTACCAATAACAATAAACACAAAAAAATAATTCTGATTGTTGATGACAATCTGGTTAATATCAAAATTACCTCAACAGTTTTGCAAAGGGCTGGTTATATAATAAAAACTGCTTACAACGGCTTGAAAGCCTTGGAAATATTAGATGAAGAGCATATTGATTTAATTATTATGGATGGAGAAATGCCCGAATTAAATGGCTTTGAAGCAACTAAAATAATTCGTAGTGGCAATAGATTTAAGAATTTTAAAGACTTTAAAACAATCCCAATTATTGGCTTGATGGGCAATAGCGATAATATTGCCATTAAAGAAAGCTATGCTTCGGGAATGAATTATCACATTTGTAAAGCTAGATCAACCAAAGAAATACTTGATGCCATTGGCGATTTTATTTAGTGATTTCAACAATGATAAAATCAAATTCTAATAAACATCAAATTTCCATCTCTTGAATATATTGGCGGAGATATTGAATATTTCTTCATTTCATTTTCTAAAGTATTACGATCAATAACTCTGCGCCTCTTGTTATTAAAAAAAGTTATATACTCATACCGATCTAAATAAATTCCTGCAAATCCTTTGTTCTTAAGTTCTTTTATAAAATTTTTAAATGATAAGTTCATAAAGCTTTGTTTTTGCCATGTAAAAGATTTACCGATGCGATTAACTGGATATGAAAAACGCAAATTCTTAGAATGCAAATAAGCTACCAATCCTTGATAATCATCGCCATTTGATTCAGGAAAGCTATAAATTGGTAAAATAAAAATTGCCGAATTAACAACCAAAGATTTTTCTATTTGTTCGATAAAATCTTTATCATTATAAAAAGTTTCGACAATTTTTAGTGATTGCAATTTTGAAGAAGATGTCCTTCCCACTTGATCTAATAAGGCTAAAAAACTAATGAAAATTATAAATATTTTGGCATTAAAAGTGCTTTTAAAAAATTTATGTGCAATAATTTTATCAAAGATTATTGCGATAATTGTCAATGAAAAAAAAGCAATAAAAACTACACATCTTGCATTGGATCTAAGCGCTGGAAATAACACCAAAACAAACATTATAAGACCTCCACCAGCACAAAAAAACAAAATCGATAATAAATTCATCGACGCTAAAAAAGAAATTTTTTCACAATCCTTATCTTTTAAAAAAAACTTTTTAACAGTTTTTGTGTAAAGTGATTCAATGTTGTTATTTCTCAACAATAACCATAATAATGAAAATAAAAATCCTGATGCTACTAGTATTCCAAGACTCGCTGCTCTATTTTCTTGCTCAATATCAATTACATCATTAAAAAATATTTTTAAATTATCAAAATTATTAAAATAATGATTTTCGATTGGTAAAAATAAATTTATTATTTTTAGACCTAAAGTATAGCTTGAATTATAATACCTCTCGGAAAAGTAATTTTCATAATTACTCTTTATCAAGTCTAAAATTGTTGGTAAATTTATATAAAAAGTTAACAATAAAATTAGTAATAAAAAGAATAAAAATATGATCAGGTTTTGATTAAATAAGCTACCCTTTCTAAGCGAAAATAGCCCTAAAGAAAAACCTAAAAACAAGATTGTATAACAAGAATAATAAAAACCACTAAGACTCGCTAGAATAACAATAAAAGAACTTAATATAAAATATTTGTTAATATTTAAGCATATTTGTTTATTTTTGTTATAATCTAACATTTTTATTTTTTCTTCATAAATCCACAAAAAAATTATTGATGTTAATGGAATTATTGAATAATTTGATAAAAATAAATGCCATGCATTTCTTTCAAAATGATAAGGTAAAAACGCATATAAAATACCTATGATTATCGAGGTGAAAGCACTAATTCCATAGGCTCTTAATGCAATAAAACAACATAATGACACCAGAAAAAAACTACTTAATAAAAAAATATTAGAAATCAAAAAAATATTATCGGTAAATAAATTAAGAAATTTAACTAATATTAAATTAATAAATTCTGAATATTGAGGATGATCGTTTAATGAATATATCGAAGAAATTTCTGGCAAACCAACGCTTGGATTATTAAAAATCCAACCATGATTAACGATGTTTTTTATAACAAACAAATAAAATAAAGTATCGTTATTATATCTAAAAAATGGTAGTGAAAAATCAACTTTCCATAATTGAAATAATAAAGCAAAAACAAATAGAGACGCAACTCCAGCAATGATCGATAGAAATAAATTTTGGGATAAATTTTTCGATATAAATCTCATATATTAAATTTTATTTTTTTTCAAAAATTTGTTTTTTTATTAACTCAATAAAATCTAAAAGATTATAAACATGCTGATTTTCTTCGCCTAATTTTCTTGCCGAAAGTGAATTATTTTCCAATTCTTTTTTACCAACAACTGCAATATAAGGAATTTTTTGCAAGGAATGTTGACGAATTTTGTAAGAAATTTTTTGCGAATCTAAATCAACTTCAGCCCTAATTCCGTGATCTTGTAATTGCTTAAAAATTTCTTTTGCATAATCATCAAAATCATTAGTGATAGGAGCGATAACAACTTGAACTGGCGCAAGCCAAAGCGGTAATTTTCCAGCATAATTTTCAAGTAAAATTCCAATGAAACGCTCTAAACTTCCAAGGATTGCACGATGAAGCATGACGGGTCTTTTTTTGGATCCATCTTGCGCAATATAATTCACGTCAAGCCTTTCTGGTAAAACAAAATCAACTTGCAAAGTTCCGCATTGCCATTGTCTTTTCAAAGCATCAACCAATGTAAACTCAAGTTTTGGTCCGTAAAATGCACCTTCCCCAGGATTTAATTCATAATCCAAACCAGCATGCTTTATCGCTTGTTCCAAAGCTTTTTCAGCCTTATCCCAAACTTCATCTAATCCAGCTCTTTTTTGCGGACGAGTAGAAAATTTCACTAAAATATCGCTAAATCCAAAATCACGATAAACCTCTTTAAGTAGATCGCAAAAGGATGCAGTCTCATCATTAATTTGACTTTCTTCGCAAAAAATATGCGCATCATCTTGAGTGAATGACCTGACGCGCATAATGCCGTGAAGCGATCCCGAAGATTCATTGCGATGACATGAACCAAATTCAGCCATACGCAAAGGTAATTGCCGATAAGATTTTAAATCTTGATTAAAAATTTGCACATGACCAGGGCAATTCATTGGCTTTACTGCCAGTAAGCGATGTTCACTTTCGGCAATAAACATATTTTCGTGAAATTTTTCCCAATGACCAGATTTTTCCCATAAACTGCGATCAATTAATTGCGGAGTTTTCACTTCGCTATAACCATTTTTAGAAATTTTTTGACGAATATAATTTTCAATTTCGCGATAAATAACATAGCCCTTATGGTGCCAAAATACTGAACCCGTAGCTTCTTCTTGAATGTGAAATAAATCCAATTGTTTTCCTAATTTACGATGATCTCTTTTTTCTGCTTCTTCAAGCATATGCAAATAATTTTGCAAAGCTTCTTCGCTATCCCAAGCGGTTCCGTATATCCTTTGCAACATGGCATTTTTTGAATCGCCTCGCCAATATGCACCAGCTACTTTCATCAATTTAAAAAACTTAACATGCGCAGTTGTTGGTGCATGTGGACCACGACATAAATCGATAAAATTTCCTTGGCGATAAAGTGAAATTTTTTCACCTTGTGGAATTGAAGAAATAATTTCTGCCTTATATTTTTCGCCAATTTTTTCAAAAAATTTAATCGCTTCATCACGATCCCATTCCTCTCTTTTAATAGCTTCGCAGCGTTTGGAAATTTCACGCATTTTACTTTCGATTTTTTGCAAATCATCTTCGCTAAAAGGTTCGCTTCTTGCAAAATCGTAATAAAAACCATTTTCTATTGCTGGACCAATTGTTACTTGCGTTTGTGGATATATTTCTTTAACAGCTTGTGCCATTAAATGTGCACAATCATGACGAATAATTTCCAAAGCTTCTTTGGATTTTGGAGTAATAATTTCAATTGCGGAATCGCAATTTAATTGGCAAGATAAATCTTTTAAATCGCCATTAACCTTGATTGCCAAAGCATTTTTAGCTAATGAAATAGCAATTGATTTAGCAATTTCAAAACCCTCAACTCCATTTGCAAATTCTTTAATTGCTCCATTAGGCAAGGTTATTTTTATCATCGAATTCATAAAAATTAAAAAATTGTTTAAAAAATATATCTTCAAATTTTAGGCTTGTTCATTTTACTTTCAAGCTTTGTTAATTTTGATTTCAATCATTGCAATCAAAAAATCTTTTTTTAGAATTAAAAAACTTTTGATTTATTTTTGATTTAATATCGAAATTATCTTAAAATTATGGGGCTATAGCGCAGTTGGTAGCGCGTTTGCATGGCATGCAAAAGGTCACGAGTTCGAATCTCGTTAGCTCCACCAAATCTTGATTCATCATCTTGGTTTTATTCGATGACAATTGTTAAAAATCTACATTAAAAATTCGCTCAATAAAAAATTTGACTCAAACCAAAAATTTCAAATACAACATTTTTACAATTACTTTCTTTTAATTTTTATTTTAAAAAAATAAATCAGTTAAAAAAATTATAACAAAAATATGAAACAAAAAATTACCAAAGCTTTCTCGTTAATTGAATTATCAATTGTGATTTTAATCATTGGCATATTGGTTGCGGGAGTTACGCAATCTTCGCGCTTAATCAAACAAATGCGCTTAGCTATGATAAAATCAATGACCTTAAACTCACCAGTTTCTTCAATAAAAGATTTGGCAGTTTGGCTTGAATCAACTATGGATGTTAGTTTAATTGATGGCGAAGAAAGCACTGGCAACACTATCTCAGCATGGTTTGATATAAATCCACAATCATCAACTAAGTATAACGCAATTTCTCCTTCAGCTTCTGAAAGCCCAACTTATTTAGCCGATGGCATTAATGGATTACCAGCAATTTCTGGCGATGGTACAAATGATTCGATGCTGATCAATGGTCTTACCGATAGCTTTGAGGGAACAGGTTTCACCTGGATTGGCGTTATTCAATGGGTTAGACCGTAATCTGGTGCACGCGGTTATTTTGGTTTAAAATCTGATTATGGAAATTTTAATAATTTAACTTCTGTTTTTCTTGATGATTGCAATGGGTCTTTTAATTGTTTTCGTGTAACATCAAGATCGGATGGAGGTCTAGCTTCATATTTTGGGTTTAACACAACTACATTTAACCAATATCAACCGCATATCATTAGCATTGTTAGAAAAACTACCTCATTAATGAATTACGATAATGGCACGCAGATTGGACCAACCGTTAATGATTCGTCAGTTGCTGGAATTTATCGCACCTCGGGTCCTTGGGCCTTATTCAAATACACCAACTCCAATACCCTTTATTTTCAAGGATATGCTGGGGAATATATTCTCTATGGTCGCGCACTTAAAGATGACGAAAGAAAAGACGTCGAAAAATATTTAAGCAAAAAATGGGGAATAAAACTTACCAGTTAAATTATGCTTTTCTTAAATTATGGATTTCGTGGATTAGATTTTTTTGCAGGTAAATCAAAACTTTTACCTTGTGGGAATAAAAGAAAACTAGATGGCTTTTGATCTTGGGTAACTGGCTTTTGATCTTGATCATCATCTGAATTTACTAACAATTCCCTGTATTTCTTTTCAAATACTCTTCTTGATTTAAAAGATCGATACTCTTCATCGAATGATTTTTGTAAATTAACTGGATCGCTACTAAAAACCCCACCCGATCCATCAGCTTTATATCCTGGATTATCATGCAAATCTGAAGATTCAACATCATTAAGGAAATTTTTTCTAGTTGAAAATTTAGTTGAACTGCCACGCTTTGCAGGACCTTCGCAGAAATTTGCGTCGGGAATATCACTAGTTTTTTCATTAACAAATGCATCTCGATAAGATTTAGCATGACTTTCAATACCTGCAGAAATTTCTCTATAAATTCCTTTCTCATATTGTTGATCTGAAATTTTTTGAGCTTCTAAAAAATTGTTACTTGAACCTTGATCAACTGGACCGCGTTTTGCAGGACCACCTAAATCCTCGTAAAAACTCTCAATGCCTCCTTGATCTAAAAATTTAGATCTATCTTCCATATCCCTTATACTTTCGGCTATTGCTCTAGCGATTTCTTTATCATTAAGATCATCTTGATTAATCGGCGAAGCTGAATTGCCGAATAATCCTGGGATATTATCCTCTGAATAATAGTCATCAAAATTAACTCGATCTTCATTAGCAAAACTATCTTGGGGATTAGACCATAAGCGCAATCTTGATTCTTCTGGCAATTCACTTTCAGGATTTTCTAACAAAGAAAATTCTTCACTTAAACCTGTTGATAAAAAAGTTTTTGTATTTTTTTGTTGTGGTATTTCATCAGTAATTGCTCCTCGTACTATTAAGCTTTTTCGTCTTAAATCCTCTTGCGCAAAATCAAGATTTTTACTTTCTTCTTGAGGCGATGCAATTTGTGTTGACGCGCTTTCTAATGACTCTGCTTGCCTTAATTGCCTTTGCTTTAACTGCAATTCTAATTGCTTCTTCATAAATTGGATTTTAAATTTACTCAATAATTTTAGTTTTTATATACAAGCCTTAATGAGTTAAAATATCTTAAATATTTTTTATTTACTTTGCTTAAACTACGTTAACTTTTTTATTTTTCAATAGCTTATATTTTAAAATAATAATCATTTAAATTTGATTATTAAATTCAAAAA
>CAILUF010000285.1 GCA_903837365.1 uncultured Alphaproteobacteria bacterium
AACAGTTGGAACTCCTGCTAAAATTTCAATTAATGGCTTTAAAATATTTCGCGTTGATGATTTGGCGTACATCCCTAGATAAATCGCTGAAATAATTCCAACGGGAATCGCTACTGCCATTGCAATTAAAGTTATAAGCAATGTGCCTAAAAAAACCGGAGCAATTCCAAATGAACTTTGCGCAACTTCTTGCTCACTAGTAATTGCCATTTGTGGATTCCAACTTAACGAAAATAAAAAATCACTAACATTGACAAGTTGAAAAAATTTTAAGCTTTCGCTAAAAATTATTATGGTGATGGCAATTGTTATGCCAATCCCAAACATTGCCGTTAAGGCTAGTAAAGCAATATTTGCGCTTTCAAAATGCTTTTTGGCATTGAAATTTTTTATATAAGCTAATCTTATTAAAAAGAAATTACCGATAATAAATATTGATAAAAAAATAAGTTTTAATAATATTGATATTTCCAGAAATAAAATGCCTATAAAAAAAATTACCAACCACAAACAAAAACAATAGCTGTAATGCTTTGGCAAGGAATTGAAGCGTGCTTTTTTATCGTTGTTTTTACGCATTTTTTTAAAGTAATAATTTAAAAAAATACCACTTGCTAAAATGCAAGAAACTATGCCTAAAATTGCGCCTTGAATTGAAATAAAACTCATCGAATAGATAATGAAAAAAATTAGAATTTTTATTGAACCAAATAAAATGAATTTACTTAGTGGCAATTTAACCACAGAATTTTTACATCAGCAAGTAAAAATTAGCAAGGATGATTCAGCCAATGAATTCAACTATTTGTTAAATGTTATGCGCCAAAAAATTGGCGATAAAATTTTTATTTTCGATGGTGTAAATGGCGAATTTAAAACTGAAATTATTGAGATTGAAAAAAAATATTTAACTTTGAAAATAATTGAAAAAATCAGTGAACTCAATATTTCAAGTAACATCACCCTCGCCTTTTCTTTGTTAAAAAATAATCGTATTGATGAAATTGCTACCAAAGCTACTGAACTCGGTGTTTCGGCTTTTCAGCCTTTAATCACCAGACATAGTGTTGTTGATAAATTTAATGAAAATCGCTTTCGCTTAAATATTAAAGAAGCTTGCGAGCAATGTGAACGTAATGACCTAGCGCAAATCAATCCGCTAAAAAAACTCGATGATTTTTTAATCCAACTTGAAAATAGCGAAGCTTTGTTGATTCTCGCTGATGAATCAAATCGCCGTAAAAAAGCCAGTAAAGTTTTTTTAGAATTAGATAAAAAATATCTAACTAAAAATTCACAAATTATTGTTTTTATTGGTCCCGAAGGTGGATTTTGCGAGAGTGAATTTAAAAAATTTTATGCTTTAAAAAATTTAATTTCTATTGGACTTGGTCCTAGAATTTTAAGGGCAGATACTGCGGTAATATCTACTCTTGCGCTAGTGCAGGATTTTTTTTATAATGATTAAAAATTAAAATATCAACAAAATGCCAAGAAAAATATTTACCTCTTTGTTAATTTTATTGATCGGGCAATGTAGTTTTTTAAATAATGCTTTTAGCGAATCTTTAGGTGCGCCAATTTTAAAAGTTAGGGATTTTAATGGCAAAATTTTTGAAATTGATGAGCATAAAAATAAGGCTGTTTTAGTTTTGTTTTGGGCGCAGTGGTGTGGATATTGTCGTAGGGAGATGATTGAATTAGATGAAATTTATAAGATCTACAAAGACAAGGGTTTGGTAATAATAGCCTTATCGATTGATCATAAAGAAAATGAGGAAAAAGTTGTTAATTTTGCCAATAAATTATCTTATCCAAGTGCATTTTATAGTGATGCTAAAACTAATTTTTTAAACCGCAAAAACACCGTTCCACAAATTCAAATTGTTGATAAAAAAAGAAGTATAATTTACAGTTTAACTGGCTATGTTGAAAAAAAAGAAATTATAAAAGCTATTGACAAAGCATTATTTTAAAATTGTAATCCAAATAAAACTCTCTTGGAAAATCCAAGCAAATTATTTTAAATTTTATAAAATTATGAACGAAATTATGAACAAAATAAGCTACTTAAATGGTGAATTTTTGCCGCATCAGAAATGTCTAGTCCATATTGAGGATCGAGGTTTTCAATTTGCGGATGGTGCTTACGAAATTACGCTTTTTGAGAATGGATTTTTAATAGATGGCGAAGCTCATATTGAGCGAATGATGCGCAGTCTTAATGAATTAAAAATTGAACATAATTTTAGTAAAAATTTTTTGTTGCAAATGCAACATGATTTGTTTAAACATAATCAAATGCAAAGTGGCTTTTGTTATTTGCAAATTACTCGCGGAACAGCTAATCGTCAGGCAAATTGTCCAAAAGATTTAAGTCCAACAATTAACGCAACTGTTAGTGAAAAAAAAATTATCAGTAAAGAGGAATTTGATCGCGGTTTTTGTGTAATGACCACCAAGGATATTCGTTGGCAAAGATGCGATATTAAAACAGTTGGACTTCTCGCTTCAACTTTAACCAATCAAAATGCTAAGGATTTGGGTTTCGATGATGCAATTTTTGTGCGTGATTCTGTTGTTACTGAAGCAACATACGCCAATGTTTTTATCGTTGATAAAAATGATCAACTAATCACTCACCCAGTTAGTAATCATATACTTTGCGGTATCACTCGTAATCGTTTAATTGCAATTGCTAAAGCTAATAAAATTTCGGTGATCGAAAAAGAATTTAGCGTTAAAGAATTATATGAAGCGAAAGAAATTTTCTTAACAAGTTCGACTTTATTAATTCGACCAATTAATAAAGTTGATGACAAAATTATTGCCAAAAAATCGAACTCAAACTTCCCTATCTCGAGATTATTGCTCAATAAATATCGTGAATTTATAGCTGGAAAATAATATATTAAATATTTTAATCTTATA
>CAILUF010000286.1 GCA_903837365.1 uncultured Alphaproteobacteria bacterium
GGATATGGTCGTGCATATTTTTCAGCAACCTCTGCACATACTTGCACTGGCGATGGAGGTGGAATGGTTGTTCGCGCTGGATTGCCATTACAAGATATGGAATTTGTTCAATTTCATCCAACCGGAGTTTATGGATCGGGATGCCTTATTACAGAAGGAGCGCGAGGTGAAGGTGGATATTTAGTCAATTCGCAAGGCGAAAGATTTATGGAACGCTACGCTCCAAATGCCAAAGATTTAGCGAGTCGCGATGTCGTTTCGCGAGCTATGACTATGGAGATCATGGAAGGAAGAGGCGTTGGTCCAAACAAAGATCATATTTATTTGCATTTAAATCATCTCGATCCAAAAGTTCTTCACGAAAGATTACCGGGAATTTCTGAAACTGCAAAAATTTTTGCTAATGTTGATGTTACTAAAAAACCAATTCCTGTTCTACCAACAGTTCATTACAATATGGGTGGAATTCCTACAAACTACAAAGCCGAAGTACTTAATGTAAAAAATGGAAAAACTGAAATTGTTGCAGGGTTAATGGCAATTGGTGAAGCTGGATGTGTTTCTGTTCACGGCGCTAATCGTCTTGGCTCTAACTCTTTACTTGACCTAGTTGTTTTTGGAAGAGCTGCTGCACAACGCGCAACTGAATTAGTAAAGAAAAATACTAAACATCAAAAATTCGAAAGTAATATTGGTGAGGAATCGATTGCCAGACTCGATAAAATTCGCAATGCCAAAGGTCATAAAACTACAGCGCAACTTCGTAGTGAAATGCAAAATTGTATGCAAACTCACGCGGCGGTTTTTAGAACTCAAGAAACTCTTGAAAATGGCTTAGAAAAAATGCGTGATATTTTTAAAAATTTTAGCGATCTTAAAATTACTGATCGCGGATTAATTTGGAATAGTGATTTAGTCGAAGCGTTAGAGCTAGATAATTTAAGATCACAAGCTTTGATAACAATTGCAAGCGCTCTCAATCGTCAAGAAAGTCGTGGCGCACATGCGCGCGATGATTTTAAAGATCGCGATGATGAAAATTGGTTAAAACATACCATTATGTGGTGTGACGAAAATGCTAATACAAATATCGATTATCGAGAAGTAATTTTAAAACCGTTAACTAATGCGGTTTCTTCATTTCCGCCTAAAAAACGTGTTTATTAATTTTTATTTTATATTAAATTATACTAAAGTTTATGAAAAGATTTTTTTATCATTATAATTTATCAACGTTTAACATATTTTTACAAATTGTAATTTCTGTATTCTTTTTAAGCTTTGATGCTAAAGCATCGAGTCTAAAAATTTCAACGAATCAAGCTTGTAATTTTCTTAAGGAACAAGGCCTAAAAGCGCAATTATCATGGAAAAAAAATGATGAAAATATTGATCAATGGGGTTGTGCTAACAAACTTTCAAGTTCAGAAATCGATGCTCCACTGAGCTTTACGTATCAAGCAACTGGCAATGAAAAAGAAGTTAAAAATATTGAAATAAAAGCTGAGGTAAAGGATTATAATTACTCACGCTTAATGCAAAAAAAATTATTAGAAATCTCTGAAATTATAAGTCAAAAATCATTAGGAATTCCAATTGATCAACAAATTAAGGATGCGATAAATAATGGCAAATCTTTTAGTTATCAAATCGAAAATTCAATAATTAAAATTTCGCAGGAAAAACTTTCCGCGAATAATGGTTACATAATTAGTTTTAAAATTTATAGCGAAAATTAATAATTTAATTTAAAAAATATGGCAGAATTTACTTTACCAAAAAATTCCAAAATCGATAAGAAAATTGGCAAGACTCACAAAGCTAAGTCAAATGAAAAGACAAGCGGTAAAAAACACGAAAAAAATATTCGTGTTTTTGAAGTCTATCGCTTCGATCCCGAAGATATTGATAAAAAAAATCCCCATATCGATAAATTTGAAATTGATTTGAATGAATGTGGGCCAATGGTTCTCGATGCGTTGATCAAAATGAAAGCTCAACAAGATTCTACACTAACATTTCGCAGATCTTGTCGCGAAGGAATTTGCGGATCATGCGCGATGAATATAGATGGAACAAACACATTAGCATGTACAAAGGCAATTGATGATTGCGATAAATCAGAAACTATTAAAATTTATCCCCTGCCCCATATGCCAGTCATCAAGGATTTGGTCCCTGACATGACTCATTTTTACGAGCAATATAAATCAATCAAACCTTGGCTACAGGCTGATGAACCAAATAATCCCCATAAGGAACGAATTCAAACTCCACAGGAAAGAGAAAAACTTGATGGACTTTACGAATGTATTTTATGCGCATGTTGCTCAACTTCATGTCCCAGCTATTGGTGGAATGGTGATAAATATCTTGGTCCAGCAATATTATTGCAAGCGCAACGCTGGATAGTAGATTCACGAGATGAGGCAAGCGCTCAAAGACTTGATGAATTAGAAGATCCATTCAAACTTTATCGCTGTCATACCATCATGAATTGCGCACAAGCCTGTCCAAAAGGTTTAAATCCAGCTAAAGCAATTGCCGAGATTAAACAAGGAATTGCTTCGCGAAAAGCATAATTTATTTTATATTAATTTTTATTTTAA
>CAILUF010000287.1 GCA_903837365.1 uncultured Alphaproteobacteria bacterium
ACAAAATTCGTAAAGCCTTTGCGGAGTGCGATGTGCTGAAACAATTTTAGTTTCATATTCAACGCCAAATTGCTGAAAAATTTCTTCAGCATTTTTCAAAGTTTCATAGTCTGATTGACTACCCATAATTATTGTTATTTTAATCATAATTTTAAAAAAAAATTTATTCTAGTGATTGTAAAAATTATATTAATACCTCGTACAATCGCCAGTGGTTTCTTTATAGGATGGTCTTGGGCTAAAGTCTGATGCCTCTCGAATAAAGTTCCAATTTCCATCTTGACATTGATATTCACCAAGAGATTCAATGCATTTATTACCACGTGGGTAACAAGCACCACAATATTTATCACTAAAATAAGCTTTACCTCCATGACTAACCGAAGGAAGTATGCCATCAACTTTGGCTCTATCAATAATACATTTAAATAAAAATTCTTCTACTACGCAGTCATTAGAGTGTGATCTTGAGCGTGGATCGTTATAATAACCATTGTTGTTTAGTGTTGAGCTGTAATCGTTAAAATCTATAATTCCAGATGAGTTATTGCACCCATAACAAGCTCTACAACTAGGAGTTGGTATATTCCAAGTTCCATCGCTATTACAAGTTGCTGTTACGCTTTGTGATCCGCAAGGTTTACCTGAGCAAGTTAATGTTAAACTTTTGCCAGGAAAATAATTTCCTACTGTTCCGCTTAACTCCGTGTATGAACTTCCGGAAGGAGTTCCATTAGGATTAATAACACAATATCTAGTGCATTGATTGTCACCAATTTTTGCTAATTGTAATGTGTCAATTACTCCGCTTTCACCATATTGACACTTAATCTGTAGTGTCGAAGGATTGGCAATAAATCCAGAATTACAACTAGCGTTTAAAACTCCTTCTGATCCAACAATGTAATGAGATTTACTATCTATTGAGGTTGGTGAAGCGGAAACTGAAGCATTAAGTGAATTTAAAAGATCGCCGAAAGCTATGCAATACGGAGTTGGATCATCCCATTTTTTTGAAGAAGTATTGCAATGGCGAACCAAAACAAATCTTCCTAAGGATCTCGATGCTGAGTAATAATTGCTAGAATTGTGATAAGAATCACCGTTGTTAGAATTTTGACAATTATTATTTGTGCTATCGCAATATTTTATTTCATACTCACCAAAACTTTTTCTACTCCATGCAATGTTGATATTAATGTTTTCTCCGCCAGATGGATTTTTTATGGTATGTTGAGTTACTCCTGCGCCAATTCTTTCATCACTCATTAAATCATCACTAACTGTTCCAGTAACGCAACCATTTGGTTTACCAGCATCAGTTGAAGTTGTCACGCAAGTTGAAGAAACTCCACTCCATTGACTAGCTGTTTGTCCTGAATATATTGATTTCGTGCATAATCTTTGGGGCGGTGTATTTGAGCTTCTCGTATCTGAACTTATTTTTAAAGGTATTGAGGTTATATAATCAGCATCTTTAGCAACCAATGAATATTTTGTTCCATCTGGTTTGCGACGATGAGTATAAGGATAATTATAATATCCTGAATCACTACATGATCCTGAAACTGTTCTTACGGATTCGCTTACTAATAAGCTGGCTGTTGCCCATGTTGCAAAACCATTTGCTAAATTTGTATTAGCTCTCGCAATTGCTGAACAATCATTGAGACAAGCATTTTGTAGGTTTGTCCAATTGCCAAGATAATCGCAATCTAATGTTGGTGAAGCTGAAGGTGGACTATAATAACCCAAGCCAGTTTCACAAGTTCCTGAAACTCTAGAGCTTAGACCAGCTGAAGTTATGATTGTTGTTGAACTTCGCGAGGCATTACCTTGAACAAATTTAGCACCTCCACTCAAATCCCAAGATCTTTGCCAAAGTGCTTTATCAATTGCAGATGAGGGGATAATAATTCCTGGATTAATTGCTGGACAAGTTATTCTTTGACATGAATTTGTTACATCTTGCCATGCACCAATTTGATTGCAGATTCGTGAAGGTAAAGTTCCGCCTGAATATCCAGTAATTGCTGAAAATAAAGAAGCATTGTCCGAAGTCTTTTTTGAAGAATCTATTCCTGTTGATTTTGTGGAAGCTGCAGAGATTCCATAATCTATGGTTGTTGCTGATCCTACTTTTTTGAATCCGGTAATGCAATTGGTTGCGGATGTGGTTGTTGCGAAATCAGTTGTGTTGGTAACTTGATTCCAAAAAGCATTACCATTATTTAGGCCTTTATTTTCACCAATTTCACTAGCGCCGTAATTGTTATCATAAAGACCAGTGGCATTATCTAATCCTGAAGAGGATATGGTTGGACATGAATATCTCTCGCATTTATCGTTATCAACTTCAAGAGCGGCATTCCAAGAAGCTACGCCATCTGCGCCTAATGCACATGTTAATAGAGGATATGCTTTGGCTCCAGAGATAATTTTATGTTTCCAAAAGCCATTGCAAGTTCCTCGCGAAATTGCGCCAGCGATGGTCGCATTAAATTCGGCATTACCTCGCGCAGGGGATGCATTTGTTCGTAAACTATGCGTCGAGTGAACTCCTGTTAAATCATTATATCCGCTAGCTGCTAATTTGTTTAATGAGTTGATTATGAAAAAGCGATCATCTGGATTGGCTGTATTTTCAACAGTTAGGAAGTTAATCGAAGGACAGGTATCTGGAAATTTTATATCGACGCATAATCCAGCTTCGTGATAAGTTTCTAATCTTTCTGTTCTAGTTAATGCCGATATAGTATTAACATGCGTTGGAACTGTTCCACCTGTATATTCTGTGCATGGACAATCAGGCATTTTACCGCCAGCTAAACAGTTGGCGCTTGGATTTTTTTTAGTTGGATCAACGATACATTTACCATTTTGCGTATCGAATCTATAAGCGTAAACCATGCGAAGCTTATGATTAAATCCTTTTGTTAAACATACTTCATTGAACCAGCCATAGTAGTTATCTTGAGGAATTGCATTAAATTTAGTAGGATCAAAATCTTTTGAAGTAATATTTTTTTTCCTATTGCAAGTTAATAACTTCTGATAACATTCGTCATGTTTAGATAAAACTGAATCAACTATATTTCCAGAGCTAAAACTAACTTCATTTTCCATGCATTCGGTGTTTAAAACTGAGCAATCATCGCGCGTAAAACAAATTGGATAACCATCTGGAGCTTGAGTGTTAGTGTAACAATAAGACATTTCTTTACGATCCACAAGATTAAATTTAACCGATAATTCATTTGAGCATAATACATTTCCACCGCACGTTAGATTAGAAACGACATCATTATAATTTGCTAAATATTTAAATCTTACATCGATATTTTTATAATTATTATTAGCAGAAGTGAGGTCTTTATATAAAACAATTTTTTTTCGTAAACTTTCGCGAGGACTTGCTGGCGGGGCTATACATAAGCCATCTCGAACATCGCAATTATCAACTTCTGGAAGATTTCTTCTAACGCAACCAATTGACGGAGCGGGATCGAGCAAGACATTATTTTTGTTGCGTAATTCTCTAAAAATACAAAATTGCGGATTACCAAAAGGATCGCTAGTTTTTCTAGCATAAATTGTCGCTGTAAATGTTTTTCCAAAGATGGTTGTATTGATTATTTTTTTGCCATTAATATCGGCATTTGCTCCACTTTCATCGCCATTTTTACCAATATCTAAGCTTATCAAAGTTGTAATATTTCCAAATAATATTTCTACCTCAGGTTGATTAAAATCAGTTGCACCAAATAAATTTTGAGAAAGATTTTCGGAAACAGAAGTTGCTCCACCTTTTTTCTTTTTAGCTGAATTTATGATTAAAGGTGGAGAAAATAATCCTGGCGAATTTTCGTAATTGGCGATGTTGTATAAATTTGGCGGGGAAGCGTTAATTTGTTTTCTAATGCAATTTGCCTCGCCATAAAAATTATTCTTAATATCTCTAATCCCTTTAACTCCCTGAGTAGAAGTGGTGTTTTGATCAATATATTTTATTAAGCCAAGAGCTCGCCAAACTGAAGCGCTTCCAGCATTATCATTAGAATTTTTTCCGTTAATACATCGCTTTGCTGATTTATCGTAAGTCCCAGATAGGCATTTAGTAGAGTCTTCGGGCAATGTTTCAGTGCCATTCATAAACATTCCATTATATGCCAAACCTCCTTTCCAATCAAGCATTACGCAAAGTCTATTATCGGATTCAAAACCTACTGCGCGAAGACGAATATAAGAGTCAATATCTGCGCCTCCGCCAATTTGGGCTACGCAATTTCCTGAAGAATTTGTTGGGTCTTGACAAGCTCGCAACTCACTATCATTGAGAATTAAATCACGACAAACATCTGATCCGCATACTGTCGAACAATCTTCGCAAAAACAAGTTATCCCGCATTCTCTAGCTCCGCATGTTTTTCCGGGGATCATGGAACTATTATATCGCAAGCATACTCTAATTTTATGTGATGCTGAAGTGCCACTCCACGTCGAAGTTACATTATCGATATAGCCAACATAATCCATATTAGGTTTTGTAGTGTAGCTTGGACCTCCGCAAAGATAACTATATCCTAATCCTCGATCGCCCAGTCCTAAAGCCGGAGAGCAATAATTTGGGGAGCGCGTATCCATGGTAAGATAGTTGTGAAAATAAGGTCTAAAACTTTTCCCAGTAAAAAATCCCATTATGCCAGATATGAAACTAGCTCCACTATCTTCATAGCCAAAACCGCTGGCCAATAAATCATCAACTGAATAGCAAAGATTATCATTCATTTGTCGAAATCCTAGCGAATAATCAACTGCACCTGATGCATTAACTTTATAAGATTTATCCATTGGTTTTGGTAGATAAAACCAAGATTTTTTAACAAGATTTAGATATGAATTTGTATTATCATCTGAAGCCTTTGACTCTGGCATTGGCGTTCCATCGCAATATAAATTTCGATCAGAATCTAAAAGATCAGGTTTATCGCAATCGACTTTTCTTTTGCAATAACCATCAGAACACGATCCAATATTGCATTGCGAATTCATTGTTGATCCTGCGCATGGGAATTGAATTTCAACTATTCCGCGACAAGATTTTACTTGGCATAATTCGCTTAGCAAAGTTAATGTTGGGGAGGTGGTTTTGATTACTGTGTTGATATAAGCAGTGCTATATGCACTAACCTCAGAAATTTTAGCGGTATCGTCACTAGCTTGCGGAGCGCAGGAATTATCTGGATCAATTCGACAAGTATGTCTTTGGCAAAATTTAAAAAGTGGACCGGATTTTTCAGTTGTCGCTGAATTATATCCAGACTGGATGGCATTAAGTTGTCCAAGAGTATATAATAAACATTTTTGATCAGTGTTGTCGCAATATTTTTTTGATGCTGTAGATCCGCTATATAGAGATGAATGCTTTAACTCATTTTCATTGAGAGATGTGCAAGTAGAAATTTCACAATTTGTATTAGGTGACGGGGTAACACCGGTGCCAATTAAATGATAACATTTTTGCATTCTACAATTATCAGCTGTTGCAGTAACGCCTGATTCTAAAGCGTTACAAAATCTAATGCAATCGCGGTTGAAAATCCGATCACTTATTGCTGGAATTGGGCTTAAAGAGGAGCAAGTTGGAACGCAATTTAATCCTGGCAAAGGAGATGAGGTGACAATTGTGCAAAGCGGTAAATCAACTAGATCAAGACAATTTATGCGAGGTTTTTTTTCTGTTCCAACTGCTAAAAAATAAGAGGCCGTTGAGACATCTTTTGGCGATGGTATGGCATTACAAAATGGCATAACATATCCATTAAATTTGAATGCGCAATTATTGCCAATTTTTGCAGATGGTCGCGCAGCTGGAAGATTATCACAAGCATAAAGGCAATTGACACCTTCATTGGCAGTGGTACCCGAGGGCATGGCATTGCAATCAGCTAAACAATTTACTCCGGGAGATCTTTTTGCAGTTAAAAATTGCGTTAAGGTATGACAAGATGGTAATGAATATGCAAGATTGGTAAATAAAAATAAATTAAGAAAAGTCAAGGCAAGCAGGAGAATCAAGCTTTTGGAAAGCTTTGAAAAATATGAAATGGCGAATATAAATTTATTATTCATCTATGCTAAAAATTGTTAGCATTTAAAAAAATTAACAAAAAATATTTTTTTTAAAAATAGTTAACTAAAAATGTTTAAATTAAATATCATTAACTAACTTACAAAAAAAATCTCCGCGTTCCTCAAAGCTTTTAAATTGATCTAAGGATGCGCAAGATGGAGAAAGTAAAATATTTTTTTTGGATAAGCTATTATTTTTTGCATCAAATAATGATTTTGAAAAAGCAGTTTTTAAATCAAAACATTTTTCAAAATTAACATTATTTTCAGATAAAATTTTTGCAAAATCATCACTAGCTTCGCCAATTAAATAAGCTTTAAAAATTTTTTTAAAGTAGGGTTTTAGCGTTGATATTCCTCCTTCTTTAGGCCTTCCTCCTAAAATCCAAAAAATATTATCATAGGCCTTCAAGGCATTTTGCGAAGATTCGGCATTTGTTGCTTTGCTATCGTTTATAAAGCAAATATCATCAAGTTGTTTAACAATTTGTAAGCGATGTTTTAAACCTTTAAAAAGGCGAATTGCTTCACAAATTTTTTGTGAAATTAGTAAATCGTCAAAATAATCTTTGTGGATTTTTTTATAGTAACAAAAAATTGACGCAAAAGCAAAAGCGATATTTTGATCATTATGTTGCCCTAAAAGAAATTGCGAAGTAAGGGGAAGTTTGATATTGGTTGATGATATAGTGTTATATAAAACGCCATCGATAATAGCAACTCCTGATTCAGGGATTTTTTGAGTTGAAATAGCTATTAATTGAGATTGATCATTTTTTAATTCATGAAAAATTTTTAGACAATTTTCATCATCAATGTTGATTATTGCATAATCATGGTGATTTTGATTAGCAAAAATTCTTTTTTTTACATTAATATAATTAGCCATAGAGCCATGTCTATCAAGATGATCTGGCGTTATATTCGTTAAAATGGCAATATCAAATTTAGTTTTGGTCATCAAATCAAGTTGATAAGAAGATGTTTCGAATGCATAGCAAAAATTTTTATTTTGGTTAATTTCAAAACAAGGGATGCCAATATTTCCACCAATCTCACTAGGTATTTCTAAATGCTTTAAAATAAAGCCAATCAAAGCCGTGGTCGTTGATTTTCCATTGGTTCCGGTGATACCGATGAAAAAATTATCGATAGAATTGAGGCGATAAAATAATTCGAGATCGCATAATAATTCAGCATTGGTTTTTTGACAAATTTCTAAAATTTTATGACGTCTTGGAAAATAAAGGGGAATACCTGGAGAAAAAATTATTTTAGTTTTATTATCAAATTTAATTTCATTAGGAGCTAAAATTTGCAGATTTGAAAATTGATCTAAAAGAGCTGTTAGCCCTTGGTTTTGTAGTGCTAGCAAATTATCATCAGTACCAATTATTTTATGATTGGGAAATTTTATTGATAGCGCTTTCAATGTTGAAATTCCAGATTTACCGAGACCGTAAACCACAAAGTTTTCCATAAAATTAAGATTATTTTAAATTAAATTTAGAGTTAAAAATGCAACTTTATTATACTAATTTAAGCGTTATGTTAAAGTTATTTTTTAACGGTTTTTTTTGAATAACTCAAGAGGTATTTTTAAAAAAATTATTTTAAATTAGTTTTTAACAATTATTGTTAATTCTTGAGCGAAGCTATTGCTTGTGAATAATTTTTATTGCCAAAAATATACGATCCAGAAACTAAAACATTTGCACCAGCTTCAATTGCCATTTTATAGGTTTCGAGATTAATTCCACCATCAACTTCTAACTCAATATTTTTATCAAGTTGATTGATTTTTTGACGAATATTGTAAATTTTTTGCAGTTGAGAAGTAAGAAATTTTTGTCCACCAAAACCAGGATTAACAGTCATCACCAAAATAAGATCAACCTTGTCAAGAATATAATCCAAAACATTTTCATTGGTTGAAGGAACGATAGAAACACCAGCTCTTTTGTTGAGAGATTTTATTAAACTTAAACTGCGATCCAAATGTGTAGATGCTTCGGCGTGAATCGTGATGATATCAGCTCCAGATTCGGCAAAATTTTTAATTTGTAAATCAGGATTGTTAATCATTAAATGAACATCAAATGTCAGGTGAGTACAAGACCTAATTGATTTTACAACTTCATTGCCAATAGTTATGTTGGGAACAAAACTTCCATCCATAACATCGATGTGAATGTAATCAGCTCCAGCTGAAGTTATTTGTGAAATTTCTTCGCCTAATTTTGCAAAATTAGCCGAAAGAATTGATGGCGCAATTTTTATCATGTGAATAATTTAATTATTTAGTTTTACAAGCTATGGCTACAATATCGTAAATTGGATGTTGAACGCCTGATATTGATGGGCTTGAAGCGAAAATCCAACCGTAAAAAATTCGTGAATTTTGTACTTCATTAACATTTGATTCCGGATTTTTATTTTCAAAAACTTCTAATAAAATTTTAGTTTCAGGTTTTTGTTCCAAGGGTGCTTGCCAGCATTTATGTGCTTTGAGAGTAATTGCTCCAAGGTTAACTTTTTGACCAACTTTTAAATCAATCATTAAATTTTTAGCAGTTGTTTTATTTAAAATTTGTACCATTGCAATTGGTGAAAATTTTAAAGAATCACTTACCTCTTCCATATATGCAACTCCTGAAGGAGTAGTTTCCTCATCATTATTTTTAATATTTTGCGCAAAGGAATTTTGTAAAAAAATTAAACCTATTAAAATAAAAGATAATAAAAGGTATTTGGTAATTATTGTTAAGTTTTGGTTAATTCTATTCATAATTATTCATTCTTTTTTTTATCACTAAACATAAATCTCGCTAATAAATCCTCAAAATTAACCGCAGATTGTGTAAAAATTAATTCATCACCTTCATTAAGTAAATCATCTTGCGATCCAGGATTTAATTCAAGAAATTTTGAACCAAGCAAACCGTCAGAAACTATTTTGGCTGAAGAATCGGAAGGCAATTTAATTTTGTCGTTAATTGAAAATTTAATGGTTGCGCGAAAAGTTTTTTCATCAATAAATTGATCAATTACGGTACCAATTTTTACGCCAGAAATTTTTACATCACTGCCTCCAGAAATGCCATTAATATTATCAAATTTTGCAATCAGAAAATATCCGTCAGCATTGCTAACTTTTGAACTCTTAAAAGAGCTAAGAAAAAAAAGTCCTGCACATAAGATTACAAATGTACCAACAATGAAATCAAAATAGTTATTATTTTTGTTAATCATAAATTTTTATTCGGGTTGCCAAGGTTCATAAAATGAATTGGTTTTTTTATTTGATAAATTTTTTGGAAAATAAGCTAATTTAGTACCGGTGAGATTTGGAATATGAATTTTTTGCCATGAAAATTTCTTATGTAAATTGCTAATTTGCGGAGGATCATCTTGGTTATAATGAAGCCAGCCATGCCATTCGGCAGGAACTTTGGTTGGTTCGGCAATGCCAAAATATTTTACGAATCTTTTGTTTTTTTTATCCGTGTAATATTGATTTCCAAACTCATCATTGCCAACTCTTTTTAAATTGAAAAATAATTTTTTTAACATGATTTTATAAATTAATTTTTTTAAAATTTTAAAAATTCAAAATTGCAATACAACAAAAAAACTGAAATTCTTTTTTGATTTCTTAAAATTTAACTTTAAATTAACGAGATTAAAATAAATTTGCAATTAACAAAAACTTAATTTTTATTGCTGTAAGAATTTTTTTACTTCAAATAATTTAAAATAAATACAACTAAGTGAAATTTTTTTCCCAAATATTTAAATTTAAAAATATCAACGCTAAATGCCTGTCTTTGTTGATTGCGTTGCTTTTTTGCAGTTCAATAAATTGTTTAGCTTACGCCAAAACTGCTTCGCCAATGTCGCAAAAATTATGGCAAGGAATTACTCCGGCAGATTTAGAAATTCTTAAGAAAGTGAGTATTGCTTTAGAAAGAAAAAATTACGACGAAGCCTTGTTACATGCGCGTGAAATGAAATCGCTTAGCAAGCAAAAATCCGAAGCTGATAGAGCTACTCTTGGCGAGGCATTAATTGACGTGGTTTTATGGAATAAATATAGCGATAAAATTCAACCAAAGCATATTGCATTTAGTGATATTTCAACATTTGTTATCGATAATCCATTTTATCCCAATATTGCCGAAATTAAACGTAATGTAGAGTTGGTTGCGGTTGCCAATAACGTTCCATATGAAGTTTCGCAATTTTATTTTAACAATAATCCTGCCAATAATGTCGACGCTAAAGTTTACATGGTGGATGCTAAAATTGAAGCTTTATCGCGAGAAAAAATTGATGAAAAAAAGAAAGATGAGGAGCGCAGAAATATTCAATCGCAAATTGCCAAAATTTGGATTAAGGAAAATTTTTCAAGCGATGATGAGAGGAAATTTTTAGACAAATATCGTGATTTATTAACTGAACCTGATCATATTTCACGTATTGAAAGATTGCTTTGGGATAATAAAAATGATGATGCGTTGCGAATTTTTAATTTTGTAAATGAAGATTATCGTAATCTTTTTAATGCAATTATTGAATTGCAAAATTCCCCTAAATATATCGATCGAATTATTAGCTCAGTTCCTAGAAAATTAAGATCAAATGAAATATTGATTAATCGTCAAATTTTATGGCTTAAATCAAAAGATAAAATCAATGATTTGATAGATCTCTTAATTGATTTACCCGTAAAAACCAAATATCCCGATAAATGGTGGAGTCTGCGCAGGCTTTACGGGCGAGAGATGATCAAGCAAAGAAAATTTAAAATGGCTTATGAAATTTTTGCAAATCACAATTTACCAACATCTTCAGTTGATTTTTGGGAAGCAGAATGGACGGCTGGTTGGATAGCCTTGCGCTTTAATAATAAACCGCAATTAGCACAAAAACATTTTGATTATTTTTATAAAAATGTTTCACAACCAGTTACTTTGGCTCGGGGAGCTTATTGGTTAGGGATGAGTTACGAAGCGCAAAAACAAAATAATAAAGCTATCGAATGGTATAAGATTGGCACTAAATATCCTACTTTTTTTTACGGACAATTAGCAATTCATAAACATCGAACTCTTGATCCAGTAAGCGCGCAGGATGATATTATTTTGCCAAAAAATCCTGATATTACCGGTCGTGACATTGTCAAAATTGCCGAATCAAGAGCTGCGCAAGTTGCTTACTTACTAGCGATCACTGGCAACAAACAAGATGCTACGAAAATTTTTGAATGGATTGTAAATAACTCGCCAACCGAAGGACAAATAGCGGTGATCATGAAAATTGTTAATGAAATTGGTGATCGACAAATTGATGCAAAAATTTCAAAAGTTGCATCGCGTAAAAACGTATTTTTTATAAAAGATAAATTTCAAATTATTAAAGAAGTTAGTCTCGACGAATATGCGCCATTGGTTCATGCCATAATTAAGCAGGAAAGCGGTTTTGTTCCTTCTGCGCTCAGTAAAGTTGGGGCAATTGGTTTTATGCAATTAATGCCTGCCACTGCTAAACTTGTCGCTAAAGAAGCGGGAATTGATTACGATAAGAAAAAATTAGCTACCGATATTTCCTACAACATCAAGCTTGGATCGTATTACATAAAAAAATTAATTAATCGTTTTGATGGCTCAGAAATGTTAGCAATTGCTTCTTACAATGCTGGACCTAACGCTACTCAACGTTGGATTAATGAATTTTACGATCCGCGTCAAGAAAAAGATCTTGATAAAGTTGTTGATTGGATCGAATTAATTACTTATTCTGAAACGCGAAATTACGTTCAGCGTATCATGGAAAATCTTATAGTTTATAAATATCTGATGTCGCGTAAAAATTATGACGATGTTAGTTAAATTTAATTTAATTAAACAAGAAATGTTAAGTATAATTAAAACTTAACAATAACAATAAAAAATTTATTACTTAATTATGTTTGATAAATTTACAGAAGAATGCGGAATATTTGGTATTTTTGGCTCAAAAGATAGTGCAATTAATACCACTCTTGGACTCCACGCTCTTCAGCATCGCGGTCAAGAAGCAGCTGGTATTGTAACTTTTGATTCTAACGTTATCGCTAATCCAAATTTTCATTTTGCTGATGGATTAGTTGCTGATAATTTCACTTCGCAAGAAATTCTAAAAAAATTAACAGGCGATATAGCAATTGGCCATGTACGCTATTCTACTGCTGGAAAAAAAACTGCGCAAAATTATCAGCCAATCATTGCTGAGCTTGATTTGGGATTTATCGCTGTTGCCCATAATGGCAATCTAACTAACGCCAAAACTCTGCGTTCAAAATTAATAAAACGTGGTGCAATTTTTCAAACCACAATGGATACTGAAGTTATTCTTCACCTCATTGCTTTGAGTAGTAAAAATAGTTTAAATGAAAAAATCATTGAGGCGGTTGAACAAATTCAAGGAGCATTTTCATTATTAGTAATTCATAAAAATGGAATTATCGCTATTCGCGATTCTTACGGAGTTCGTCCGCTTTCAATTGCGCAACTCGGCGATTCAATTGCAATTGCTTCAGAAACCTGCGCATTCGATATTATCGGTGCAAAGTTTCAACGCGATCTTGCAAATGGAGAAATGTTAATAATCAGCAATAACGGTTTAGAATCATTATTTCCTTTTGCAAAAAAACCATCAAAGTTTTGTATTTTTGAATATGTTTATTTCTCTCGCCCAGATAGTATTTTGCAAGGCAGAAATGTTTATCAAGTAAGAAAAAATATTGGCATTGAATTGGCTAAAGAAATTAAAATTGATGCCGATGTTGTCGTACCAATTCCTGATTCCGGAGTTCCTGCAGCGATTGGATTTTCAATGCAATCAAAAATTCCTTTTGAGCTTGGAATTATTCGCAATCATTATGTTGGACGAACCTTCATTGAGCCAACCGATCGCATTCGTCACTTCGGTGTAAAGTTAAAACATAACGCTAATTTTGAGATCATTAACAATAAAAGAGTTATTTTGATTGACGATAGTATTGTTCGCGGAACTACTTCTAAGAAAATTGTTCAGATGATTCGCGATGCTGGTGCTAAAGAAATTTTTATGTTAATCGCATCACCTCCAACTATTTCGCCTTGCTTTTACGGCGTTGATACTCCTGATAAAAAAGACCTCATCGCCTCGCAAATGACCAATGATGAAATTTGTAAAGTGATTGGTGCTGATCGCTTATTTTATGTTTCAATTGATGGGCTTTATCGAGCAATAACCCAAACTAATCGTGATAATAATCAGCCACAATTTTGTGATGCTTGTTTTTCTGATCAATATCCAATTAATTTAACAGATTTAAAAAATAATTATGAACGATGATCTTTTTAATAAAAGCGATAGCCAAGATTTTGCAAATTTAAATTCTAGCGAAGAAATTGTTGAAAAAAACAATAGCAATATTGCTTCAAAAAATGTTGATAAAAATATTGCTAAAAAAATTGCTAAAATGAGTTTCGAAGAAGCTTTAACGCGCTTAGATAAAATTGTTGAAATTTTATCATCGCAAAAAAATAATCTTGAAGAAATGATTCTGCTTTATGAAGAAGCAACATTTCTCAAGGAGCATTGCGATAAAAGGCTCGGCGATGCTAAAATGAAAATTGAAAATATTAATAAAAAAAATAAAGAAGAATAATTTATTGTTTATTTTTATAAAAATTTAACCCTGTTTTATCAATAATTAAATCAAAAGATGAATAGTCTAAAGTTTAAACAAGTTCCAAATTTCCTAACCAGCCTTCGCCTTCTGATAATTCCTCTTTTAATTTTGTCATTTTATATTCCGGGAATGTTGTCAAATATCATCACCGCTTTTTTATTTGGCGTAGCGGCGATTACCGATTATTTTGATGGCTATTTTGCTCGCTTAATGAAGGCTCAATCAAATTTCGGTAAATGTCTTGATCCAATCGCTGATAAACTTTTGGTAATCGTTGCGATAGTTATGCTCGTAAAATTTAATCCTCACAATCCTTGGATTTTATTTCCGGGTTTGATCATAATTAGTCGAGAAGTTTTGGTTTCCGGACTTCGCGAATATTTGGCGGAAATAAGAATTAGCGTTCCCGTCAGCAAACTTGCGAAATATAAAACTGCAGTGCAAATGTTTGCAATTGGTGGATTACTTTTGGGTGAAGATGGTTCATCCTACGCTTTATACAATTGGCTTGGAGGATTTATTGAAGTTGATATTAAATTTTTAATTATCAGTGCAATTTCAACAATCGCTAAAATACTTTTTTGTCTAGCTGCATTTTTAACGATAATTACTGGTTATGCATATTTTAAAATTGGTTTTAAAAATATGTAATACCAATTTTTTAATTAAATTTGCTAACGCAAATTTAGATTTAATCTTGAATTGCTTCACGGCGAATGAATCGCCGTATACGCAATGAGATTTTGGGTTTTTATAATTTTGTTTGTTGATAAGCGTTTCATTTTTATCTACGGGCTGTAACTCCCCCCTTGAGGCTTACTCCCCTACAATTTTTGCGCAAAAGTCTCGAAGCTCTCGGGCTATAGCTCCCCCCTTGAGGGCTCTTCGCGTTCAAAAAAAAGCCTAAACGGCTTTTTTTAGCGAAG
>CAILUF010000288.1 GCA_903837365.1 uncultured Alphaproteobacteria bacterium
CATGCCAACACAAATTCCTAAAAAAGGTTTTTTTTCTTTGATCGCTTGATTTCGTAATTCGTTGAGAAAGCCTTCGGCGATTTTTAATCCAGACATGCAATCGCCAAAAGATCCAACTCCCGGAAGGATTAAATGAGTTGACGATCTAAGTTCATTTATATCGGATGAAACAACGATATTCAGTTGTGAATCAATGTTTTTAATAGCGCTTACTACAGACTCAACATTTCCAGCTCCGTAATCTATAATAAAAATTTTCATGATTTTTTTCGCTCTAATTTTTTGCGATTCTGATATTGCTTGGGATTGAGAAAGGCATCGCCAAATTGATCATCGGCAAATTCGCTTAACTGTAGCTTCTGAACAAATCGTAATTTAGCATTAGTACTATTACTGCCAAAAACTATACCAACAAATTCATAACCTTTTTTCTTTAAGCTATCGCAAAGCCAATGATTGGCATTAAGCGCTACCATAAAAAATAGGGCAAGTTGCAAGGAAACTTTGTCGAAATCAGTTGATAATTTTGCAAAAAAAACAAAAGCTAAACTTATCGAAAAAAGAATAATAATTTCCTTCCAAAGTTGGTGATAAATAAACCAGATACCATTGAAAATAAAGGCTTTCCAGGAAAAACCCTCTTTGATCATAATTATATCTTCAATCTTTCCAGATTGATTTTTTTTAACCAAGGCATTGTAAAGTTTCATAGCTAGCTAAAATAACATTAATTTAAATGAGCGTTTGAGCTAATATTTTCTAGTAACTCAAGCACTCAAATTAAAAATTTTTCTAAGCTTGTAAAGCTTTTTTTGCTTTTTCAACAATTTTGGCAAAGGTTTCTGGTTCCTTAACTGCCAGATCGGCAAGGACTTTTCTGTCGAGATCAATTTTTGCTAATTTTAAACCATTGATAAATTTAGAATAAACTAAATCATGTTGTCTAACTCCAGCGTTGATACGCTGAATCCATAAACCACGAAAATCTCTTTTTCTGGCTTTACGATCGCGATACGCATAACGCAATGCTTTTTCAACTTTTTGAATAGCGATACGAAAGCAATTTTTTGCGCGTCCGCGATATCCCTTGGCTAGCTTAAGGATTTTTTTATGTCTAGCTTTTTTTGTAACACCTCTTTTTACACGACTCATATGTAACTCCTAATAAAATAAATAAAAATAATTTAAAACTGTTTATATTCACTAAAAACTTTTTTAGCGACTATATGGCATTTTGAACTTGAGAATACTAGCTGAATGACCTTCAGATAGAGGGGCGGCTTTTCTCAGTTTTCTAATACGAGATTGACTTTTCTTATCAAGATTATGTCTTTTGCCAGCTTGTTTGTGTAAGATTTTTTTGTTGCGAGTAACGCGAAATCTTTTTTTTGCGCTACTATTTGTTTTAACTTTTGGCATATTTTTTAATAAAAATTGAACATAGAAACCTAGGTAGAAGAGTACTTCATGAATATTTAAATTCACAAATTCCCAACTTTTGATTGACCCAAGAATCACAAAATGAAAACACACTTGATTA
>CAILUF010000289.1 GCA_903837365.1 uncultured Alphaproteobacteria bacterium
TTAATATAAAATAATTATGAATAATAAGCCTAACAAAATTACAAATTCAAATAATCAAATACCTGGAAATATTATAAAAATATTAAGGATCCTTGATGAGATGAATGATCATAACGCTAATTTACGTAATAAAATTTCAAGTTTATTTCATAATCTTAAAACCAATTCAGCTAGCGCAAGTAAGCTTAATAGCTCTAGAGACAAAGACAATAACTCTATTCGATAATTATTTATTATTTGAACAATTCATAATTTTATGAACAAAATTTTTTTTAAATTTTTTATAATTCTATCATTAATTCCTTCATTGATTCCCTTTGCTTACGCTGAAGTAATTGATGTTCGTAATGATGAAAAATCATTTGGTGAATGGAAAGTTTACTGTGAAATTGATGATATGATGAGTTATTCACATTGCAAAATTGCTAGTAAGTTTTTTGATAATTCGTCAGTTATAACACTGCAACCATTTGCCAAATATGCCAATCAATTTTTTATAATAATTCCTCAAATTACTCTTAATAGTTTTGTTAAAATTCGCGTTGATCAAAACGATCTCATACTCTCTAAAAACCTTACCAATAAGGATTTTGGGTTAATACCTCTTGACGATCAGCAAAAAAATTTATTATTTTTGCAAATGAAAACAGGTGATTTTTTATTTTTGCGCTTTAATGTTCGTGGACAACAAAAAGAAATTACCGCAAAAATTAACCTTGAAGATTTCAGAAATGCTCTTGGATACTACGATATCAAGGCATCAAAGTAATAACATTAAATTATAATTTTATGACAATTAGAATTGCAGTAAATGGACCAGGAAGAATTGGACGTTCAATTGTGCGAGCAATTTATGAGGAAAATTTCTCAGATATAGAGCTTATTGCTATTAATTCATCAGCTCCACTGGAAACCCTTCAACACCTTCTTCGTTACGATTCCGTTCACGGAAAATTTAATCATAAAGTTGAAGTAAAAAATGATAAACTTTATATCAATGATAAAGAAATTTTATTATGCAATCAACGCGATCCAAAAAAATTGCCATGGCGAGAAATGAAAATTGACCTTGTCTTTGAATGCACCGGAGCATTTACTTCACTTGCGGATGCCAGTCAACATATTGAAGCTGGAGCTAAAAAAGTTATAATTTCCGCTCCAGCCAAAGAAAATAATGTCAAAACAATTGTTTATGGAGTTAATGATGATCAGTTAAGTGAATATGATGAGGTTATTTCAATTGGATCTTGCACGACAAATTGCCTTGCCCCAATTGCTAAAATTTTAAATGATAATATTGGCATTGAAAAAGGTTTTATGACCACAATTCACGCTTATACTAACGATCAAAATATTGTTGATAATGCTCATAAAGACCTTCGCAGAGCAAGAGCTTGCGCAATGTCTATGATTCCAACTTCAACTGGAGCAGCCAAAGCGATTGGTTTAGTTTTACCTGAATTGAAAGGTAAGCTTGATGGCGTTGCAATTCGCGTACCAACTCCAAATGTTTCAATGGTTGATCTTAATTTTATTGCTAAACGTAAAACTTCAATTGAAGAAATTAATTTAATTATTAACAATTCTCGCAAAGGCAATATGTCAAAAGCTCTGCAATATGTTAGCGAACCACTAGTTTCAATTGATTTTAATCATAGCACATTTTCATCATGTTTTGATTCAACTCAAACAAAAGTTATTGGTGAAAATTTAGTTAAGGTCTGCTCTTGGTATGATAATGAATGGGCTTTTTCTGTTCGTATGCTTGACGTTGCAAGATTGATGATTAAATAAA
>CAILUF010000290.1 GCA_903837365.1 uncultured Alphaproteobacteria bacterium
ATAAAGAAATATTAAAAAAAGATAAATTAACTAAAGCTAATAAAAAACAACAAGAATTAATTAAAATTGTTAAATTAGGTCATGAACACTCATAAAGAAAAAATACACGAAATTAGTGAAAATAATTTTGTTGGCTCAACTAAGCGCTCTATAGCTAGCGCTATTGATACAGTAATCGTCTTAATAGTTAGAATTTTGTTTATTGAAATTATTGGTAAAATCTGGATTGAGCCAATCTTGTTAAAATTTAACGCTGAGTTTAAAGAAAAATTTGGCACTGAAACTCCAAAAAGAACTCCTGAACATATCGAATTCATGTATCAACACGAATTATTTTATCATATCTTTGCGCTATTTGTAATCATCGTATTAATTGGAACGCTTTATCATTCAGCGCTAAATTCTTCATCATGGCGCGCAACTATTGGCAAAAGATTAATGGGTATTGCAATTGTTAAAAACAACTTAATGCCCTTAAGTTTTAAACGCGCATTATTGCATTATTTTCTTTCCATTCTACCATTTTTTTATATCTTTTATATCATTAGTTATCAAATGAAAAATGATGTTGAAATTTACCAAGCAATCACTGGTTCTTATGAAAATATTGTATTTGGAATAATTTTTATGCTCTGGTTACAAATTCATCTTTTTACCAAAAATAAAACCACTGCTTACGACTTAATTTGCAACACCATTTTTATCAATAAAATTTTTGATGCTAAGATGCCATGGAGCAAAATCAAAAAAAATTCAATTAATTAATAACTATGCTTAACTTTTCACAAAAAACAATTAGTAGCAAAATAAGATGTAGCTCAGTAGCGCTTCACAGTGGAATAAATGTTAATATGACACTTTTTCCTGCGCCAAATAATTCCGGTATCATCTTTCGCAGAGTTGACATTGAATCATCTAAGAATGAAGTAAAAGCTAATTATAAAAATGTTACAACTACCAATCTTGGCACGACTATTTGCAATAATTTTGGTACTAAAATTTCAACTATCGAACATTTAATGGCTGCGATTTGGGGTTGTGGAATTGATAATTTAATCATTGAAATTGATAGTTCAGAGGTCCCGATTATGGATGGCTCTTCGGAACCTTTTGTATTTCTTATTGAATGCGCAGGAATTAAATCTCTTGACGAACCAAGAAAATTTATCGAGATTACTAAAAATTTTCGCTTCGAAGATAGCGATAAATTCATTGAGGTTTCGCCATCAAAGCAATTTGAATTAGATATAAAAATAGATTTTAACAATCCACACATAACTAAAAATTTTTTAAATTATCATTCAACAATGCATTCTTTTAAAAATGATATTTGTCGAGCCAGAACTTTTTGCTTCAAAAGTGAAATTGATCAAATGCACCAAGCAGGATTAGCAAAGGGTGGTTCACTGGATAATGCAATTGTTATTGGCGATGAAGGTATTATTAATCAGGATTCTTTGCGCTATAAAGATGAATTTATTAAACATAAAACTCTAGATTTACTTGGTGATTTATACTTAGCTGAATATTTTATTATTGGCAAATTCAACGCTTTCAAGACTGGACATGGCATTAATAATAAATTTCTTCATCAATTATTTGCTAATAAAGAATGTTGGAAACTAGTGTAATTTATATTTTTTTTTAGAATTATTATTTTTATTTTTTTATATTAT
>CAILUF010000291.1 GCA_903837365.1 uncultured Alphaproteobacteria bacterium
ATTATTTTTATTTTTTTATATTATTTTTCAACATTTTACAATAAAAATATTATCTTTTAAAACTACGGATAAATTTTTTGTAACTACGATAATAATTCGAGGGTTGTAAATCGCAACGACCCAGCTCTTCAGGCTTGATATTATTGAGCATAATAGAAGATTCTCCATTTGAAATAACGGTGTAATTTAAGTTATAATTATATTCATGCTTTTCTTTAATCGCCTCAATAATGGAATTTTTTACATCAAAAACAGACATTTCTTTCATCAATAAAACTTTACCATCTGGACAAACAGCTGTTGTAGAATTCATCGCTAATTTTTCACTGCAAGATGCGGAGAAAAAAAGTAAAATTATTAGAAATTTATTGCGCTTTGACCTGTCCAACATTAGAAAATAATGATTTAAAAAATCCTATCTTATGCTCAGGAACCTCGCTACGCTTGGTTTCGAAACTAAAATTTTTTGCCTGATCCTCAAGACTATATTTAGATATTTCTGAAATATTTTGCCCAATAAAATTTAATGTCAAAATTTGTCTTTCAATAATTTTTGGCTTAAAAAATAAAAAACTTTTGGTTTTTTCATACATATAAAACCAGGTCTCATCTTCTATTTGTGATTTAAAAGTTGGCGATCCCATAATGCCTAAAGCACTATTTTTATCCGCACCAACATCTAGCAAATGAACATCAGCATATTCAAACATATATCCATGATTAACCTTTGTGGCACATGAGCTGATGGCAATATTTAAAAAAATTAATGACAATAAAATTTTCATGTTTCAAACTCTTGGTTGCAATTATTGAAGATAAGTTCTAAAATAGTTAAAAATATATAGCTATTTTTTTTTAGCGTTTTTTTTGATATTTTATTTTAGCTCAGACTTTGATTTTTCTAGCTTTATAAAATTCAAGTGAGTAAAAATTTAAAACATTATCCACCGTTAATTTAAAAACTTTATTTAACATTTTTCAATTTAAAATTAATTTTAATTTAAAATACTATGGCAGTTCCTAAAAAGAAAACTAGTAAATCTAGAAGAGGCAATCGAAGAGGCAGTAATGGTACATTAGATGCTAACTTACCGCATGTTTTAATCGACAGCAAAACTGGTGCTTATAAATTAGCTCATCACATTGATTCAGATGGCTTTTATAAAGACAAAAAGATTATTGAAAAAGAAAAGAAAAAGTCTACTCCCAACGAGTAAATGATTAATAATCAAATTATCACAATTGCACTAGATTGCATGGGAGGCGATAAAGCACCGCAGATCGTTATTGAAGGCGCTGACCGCATTGCGTCCCAAAACTTTAATGTACATTTTTTACTTTTTGGTGATGAAAAAAAAGTCAAACCAATCATTAATCATTGTCGATTTCTTAAAGGTAGATTTACTTTAATTCATACTGACGAATCAATATCCGCAGATGAAAAACCTTCAATTGCTTTGCGTCGCTTTACAAAAGCCAGTATGCGCTTAGCAATTGACGCCGTAAAGGATGGCAAGGCTGATGTGGTAATTTCAGCTGGCAATACTGGTGCATTAATGGCAATTGCCAAAATAGTTTTACGTCCACTCGCTGGAATTGATCGCCCAGCAATTGTAACTGCAATTCCTAATCGCCAAAAAAAAGCTACAGTTTTTCTTGATATGGGAGCAAATGTTGAATGCGATGCCGATGTTTTATTTCAATTTGCTGTTATGGGACAAGCTTTCGCGCGTTCAACGCTCAAAATAAAAAATCCTACAATTGGCGTTCTTAACGTTGGATCTGAAGAAATAAAAGGTCACGAAAATGTTCGTAATGTTGCTAATAAAATTAAAAATAGCATTCTTAACAAAGATTTTTACGGCTATGTTGAAGGCGATGATATCGCCAAAGGAACGGTTAACGTAGTTGTTACAGATGGCTTTACTGGCAATATCACTCTCAAGGCAATTGAGGGTACTGCCAAATTTATTTCCGGTGTAATTAAAGATGGCTTTACTTCTTCAATTCTTGCCAAAATTGGTTATCTTTTTGCGATGAATTCACTTCGTCAATCTTCAAAAACCGTTGATCCAAGATATCACAATGGCGCAATGCTGGTAGGTTTAAATGGAGTTGTTGTTAAAAGCCATGGAAGCACTGATGCCTTTGGTTTTGCCAATGCCATTAATGTTGCAATTTCATTGGTAGAAAATAAAATTAATGAAAAAATTACCGCTGAATTAAAGCAATCTCTTGAGTCAATTGTGACCTCAAGCACTGAGTCTAATTTAGCGCAAGAAATAAAGTCAAATCATGATCAAAGCTAAAATTATCGCTACAGGCTCATATCTTCCCAGTAAGATTGTCAGTAATTTCGATCTCTCCAAAACTGTTGATACCACTGACGAGTGGATCGTTGAGCGCACCGGAATCAAGAATCGTCACTTAGCAAGTAAGGATGAATTAACTTCTGATTTAGCTTTTCATGCTAGTAAAAATGCTCTTGCTAATGCTAAAATAAATGCCGATGAAATTGAATTAATCATTGTTGCAACCACCACTCCCGACCTTACATTTCCTGCAACTGCAACAATTTTACAAAATAAACTTAAAGCTAAAAACGCTTTTGCTTTTGATATTCAAGCAGTTTGTTCGGGATTTGTTTACGCACTTAACATTGCTAATAATTTTATCCAAACCAAACAAGTTAAAAATGCTTTGGTAGTTGGTGCCGAAACAATATCGCGAATCGTTGATTGGCAAGATCGCAATACTTGTGTACTTTTTGGCGATGGCGCAGGAGCGGTAATTTTAAAAGCAACGGAAGAAGAAAATAGTGGAATTTTAGCCTGCAAACTCAGTAGTGACGGAAGTTTATGTGATATTTTAAAAACAAGCGATGGCGTATCTTCTTCGCAAAAAACAGGTTATATTACCATGCAAGGTAAAGATGTTTTTAAACATGCCGTTGAAAAAATGTCGCAATCAGTCATTGATACTCTAGGGTTAGCAAATTTACAAATTAGCGATATCGACTATCTCGTTCCTCATCAAGCCAATATGCGAATCTTAACAAGTGTTGCCAATAAATTAAAACTTTCGCCAGAAAAAATTATCATCACCCTTGCTAATCACGGAAATACTTCAGCTGGTTCAATTCCTCTTGCGCTTGACTTTGCCAATAATGCCAAGAAATTTAAAACTGGCGATTTGATTATTTTGGAAGCGCTTGGTGGTGGATTAACTTGGGGATCAATCGCTTTGAGATGGTAAAAATATTTTCAAAATTTTATTTGTGAATTATACCATTTCCCCTTTTAAATGATGCAACTGAATTTTTCAGATCTCGTCTTTGCGCCTTACGCCCCTACACTTTTGTGTAATACTCTCAAAGCTCTCGGGCTCTAGCTCCCCCCTTGAGGGCTCTTCGCGTTCAAAAAAAGCCTAAACGGCTTTTTTTAGCGAAGAGCGGGATCAGGAGCGGATGCGACGCAATCCCTGGCGTGAATCTTTTTCAAAGAAAAAGATGAAACGTTTAAAAGCAAAAAAATTTAAAAAATGTCG
>CAILUF010000292.1 GCA_903837365.1 uncultured Alphaproteobacteria bacterium
GCGTAAAAAAAGTTGTTAATCACTTGGTTTTAGTAAATGATGTCAAAAGAAGAAAATAATCAAATTATCACCTTTGGCTGTCGACTCAACGCTTTCGAATCGGAAGCAATCAAACAGGCTGTTGAGTTATCAGGACAAAAAAATTTAATCGTTTTTAACTCTTGCGCCGTTACCGCTAAAGCTGAAAAGGATCTGCGCATATCACTGCGTAAGGCTCGAAAAAATAATCCGCATGCCAAAATAATTGTAACTGGATGTGCTGCGCAAATTGATCCGCAAAAATATGCCAGTCTCACTGAAGTTGATTTAGTACTTGGCAATACTGAAAAATCAAAGCTTGAGAGTTATCAAAATAATTTTTCTGCAACCGATAATTTTCTTGAGAAATCTCAAAAAATCGAATCACAAAAAAATCAAAATAATTCCGATTTTAAATCCGCAATTAACCTTGAAAATGAAAAATTAATTTCAATAAATCCCAAGCAAGATAAAGATCCCCAACGGGATCACCTTCATGATCTCCTTCAGGATCACCTTCGGGATCACCGACACGATTCCCAACAGAATCTCCAGCAGGATCAAGATTCTCAGCAAAACCATCATCAAGATCATCATCAAGATCATCAGAAAAATCTTAAGCCAAATCATCATCAAGATCGTCTTTTTTATGAAGAATTGCGTAAAAAAGATCAAGCTCTAAATGATCACCAGCTTAATAAAATCAAGGTCAATGACATAATGTCAGTGCGCGATACCGCTCCGCAATTGGTTAGTTATTTTGAGAATCAAACTCGCGCTTTTTTGGAAATTCAAAATGGCTGTAATCATCGTTGTACTTTTTGTATTATTCCATATGGCCGAGGCAATAGCAGATCAGTTGGTTTTGGCGAAATTGTTAGTCAATGTAAAAAAATGATTGCTAATGGCCATCAAGAAATTGTACTGACGGGTGTTGATATTTCTGATTACGGCATTGATTTACCTCATCCGCTAACTCTAGCGCAAATGATTAAAAAATTATTAAAATTAGTTCCCGATCTACAACGACTTCGTTTATCCTCAATTGATGTTTCTGAACTTGATGATGAATTTTTAGAAGTTTTAGCCAGCGAACCTCGTCTTACGCCTTACTTACACTTGAGTGCACAATCTGGAGATGATTTAATTTTAAAAAGAATGAAGCGTCGACATAATCGCCAACAACTTTTAGATTTTTGCACGAAAGCTCGAAAATTAAGACCCGATATCACTTTTGGCGCTGATTTGATTGCTGGATTTCCAACCGAAGATCAGCAAATGTTTGAAAATAGTTTGAAGTTAATTGAGCAAGCGGATTTAATTTTTACGCATATTTTCCCCTACTCACCACGCCTTGGTACACCTGCCTCGAAGATGAAACAACTTGATAGCAAAATCATCAAAGATCGTACCAAAATTTTGCGTGACGCTGGCGAAAAACAACTCGCAAAATTTCTTGGCAAACAAATTGGTAAAGAATTTTTAGTTTTAGTTGAAAAAAATAATTGTGGCAAAACCACAAATTTCTTAAATGTTCGCATTGAAGAAAACCCTAAATTATTAAATGATAATTTATCACAAAATATATTCAAAGTTATAGAAAATAGTTTAGTTCAAGTAAAAGTTGTTAGTAGTAATGAAAAAGAGTTAATTGCTAATTTAGTTTAATAACCAAGGAATAATAAGCTCTTTGGTAATAAGCTCTGCGCGTAAAAGAATGAGCACTGCGAGGACTCGATTATAAATCACTCTCTCGCTTTATGGCTTAAACCCCTAAAACATTACAAAAACCCACGATTCACTCGGGCAAATAACTCACTCCTTAACAGAGAATCATAAGCTCGTTAGCGTTGAAAGTATTTTCGTAAATTTAATATCACTAGTGATCTCCTCTTCCCGCTTGCGGGTTATTTGTGTTAAAAAAATAGCCTAAACGGCTATTTTTAGCAAATAACGGGATTAGAAGGGAAGCGACGCAATCTCTGGGGCAAGTAGTCTTCGAAATCAAAATGAAATTTTCAATTGAGAAAAGCAACAAAGCAATGGGGGGAAGTTAAAGCAAAAAAATCCAAAAATAACAATTTCTTGACTTCACTTTTAAATTAAAAAATAACTCAATTTTTCTAAAAAAACCATCCAAAAATTATAAAATAAACTAAAAAAACTTACCAATTTTTCTTTAAAAAATTTATAAATTTGTCAATTAAAAAAAGGTACCAGGTTACTTTTATTCTAATCAAAAAAATTCTTTAGATTCTATTCAACATTTCTATCGCGCATTTCCCGATGTGATAAGCTAAATTAACAGGAACCGCATTGCCAATTTGCTTATACTGAGATGTCATCGATCCACAAAATTGCCAATCATCTGGGAAAGTTTGTA
>CAILUF010000293.1 GCA_903837365.1 uncultured Alphaproteobacteria bacterium
CGCCATTGAAAGTAAAATTATTATCGCTGAAAACAAGATTATCTGAGCCACTAGAAATTTTGCAAGATTTTATATAGCTCATTCTTGATGGATCCGGTACTAATTTAACAGTTAATTCTGGATCACCCGAAAGACCAGAATTATTAAATAAAGTCATTGTACCATTTGTTATATCGCAAAAAAGTCCACTATTATTTGCAGGAATAATAACAGGAATAGTAGAATCTTGGTAAGGCGTGGAAGTTGTAAAAACCTCGCTTGAGGAAGTGGTTGGTTGTGTTGCTGTAGAATTGGTAGGTCGCGCTGATGATGTGGTTGCTTGTGGAGTTGAAGAGGTGGTTGGTCGCGCTGATGATGATGATGCTTGTGACGTTGAAGAGGTGGTTGGTCGCGCTGATGAAGTAATAAATTTGGTTGTTAATGGAGCTGTGGCGCTTGAATTAAAAGCAACTGAAGTTGTGAAATTTTTCAAAACATCATCACTCTCACTTAGTGAAGGACAAGATTTATCACCATTTAAATATTGAAATGCAAATAAACCATTTTCTTTTTTTGTTAAACGCAATTTAATTCCAAATGGATTGAGCTCATTTTTAGATTTATCGGAAAAAATTATAGAGTTATTTTCAAATTTAACGTTCAGTCCAGATGAAGAACCTGATTGATTAAAACTTTTACTAATTAAGTTGAAATTATCTTGCATAGTTAATCTTGGATTAATAGAAAGACCTTGATAAATTCCATTAAAATCAACACTAATAGATAGGTTTTGATTCTGATCTAATCTTTTGTTAACTGTATAATTAGCCTCATATTTACTTGCGCTAGAGGATTTTATTTCGATAGATTGTGCGCTCGCTCCATTACTAGAATTTAGAACAGTTGAACAATTTTGATAATAAGGAATCGGACTTGATGATACCTGAAACGCTGAACAGTTGGTTACAGATTTTTGATCTATTATAGCTTCTGAACTTAATCTAGAATTTGCATCAACTTTGAATTTTATACCAACGCCATTTTGATCAATGATTGTAGCATTTTCCACTTCAGATCCCTTTAAATCAAAAACCAATTTATAAGTTTTATTCGCCACTACCATTTGATATATTTTAGCATCAGCTGAAGAACTAAGAAGGGTAACTCCTGGGCTAGTAGTATTTCCAAATCGATTGAAATTATATGAATTGCCAAGACCTATTAATGTAAATTCTTTTCTATCGTTAAAAGATAATTTACTTTCATAAAAAGTTGCATTGGCTGATCCTGGTGTTAAGGAAAAATTAACGACATCATGATTTTCTGAATCGAAAATCTCAAAACCATTTTGAGTTGAATTACATGAATAATGATGCACTAAAGAAGCTGAAGTTGCTGAGGCTGGAGAGGTTACTAGTTGTGATGATGATTGCGAAGTTGAGGTTACTTGTTTTGAAGTTGAGATCGCTTGACTTGAAGTTGTTGCTGGCGATCCTATCGCAGTTGAATTATATTGTATTTGTGAATTTTCATTGACTACACATCCACCAATAAAACTTCCATCCCTTATTAAACAAAATCCATAAGTAAAAAGACCTTCTTGATTTTTTTTAATTTTTATACCAGTATATTGATCTATTGCATATATAGAGGATTGACCATCATCAGATAAAACAAAGTCACTAGGGAGATCTGCTAAATTCTTAATTGAAACTGGCATCTGATCATATTTTAATATGAAAGGTTCTGTTGAATTTGATCTAACGTTAAATTCTGCAAAATAAATTTGCCTTCTATTTGCAAATAAAGAAAGGCTTTTAACTCCGGATTCTTCAGATAAATCACATCTATAACTTACATCTTGCTTTGTTTCGTAATGCTCAACGACAAGAAGATCATCTTGTAAAGATTTAGTTTCTGCTTTATCAAAGCTTTGTATATTTGCTGAGCCAAGTCGCGATGAAACAACTTGAATTTTTGCATCACTTCCTGATGAAGGAGCAATTCTTTCGGGTTCACGACTCCCTCTTGATCTTGGTTGATGATATTGTTGATCTTGTGGCGAATGACTTGGTTCTTTTCTAGGGTTTGGTCGACGATCTTGTAAATAAGCTTGACGAAGTGATACGGGTTGTTTTTCAGCAGATTGCACGCTATCTTTTTTAGCGGGTGTTTTACCATTATTGGCTTGGGGGGTTGATTCTTTTTTTGTTGGAAAACTTATCGCCTGAGTAACCCCCATAACTCCCACAACGTTTGCTAGATTTCCCTGACCACGACTTGGACTATATGGATTTGACATAAATAAAAATTTTTAAATTAAAATTAGAAATTGTTTTTTGATTAAGACTTGTTAAGCAAAAACAAATTAAAAGTCAAACTTACTTTTAACAAGATATTAAAATAAACCAAATCGTTAAATATTTAAAAAATCTTTTATATATTAAATCTCCGAAGCTTGTAGATCTCTATGCATAATTTCTTCTTGCTGATAGTTTGCCGGATATAATTTCTCTAATTGTTCAACCGTTTTAATCTGACTTGCCAATGCGTAACCATTATTTTTTAAATATTTTGCAACCAATATTCGCAATCTTTCGGGACGAGTTAAATAAACCCATTCAACTTCAAGTAACCTAATTTCATCTTCCAAAGACGAAATTTCATTTTTGGTTTTAAAAATATCATCTTGTAAAGACTCGACTTTATATTGCACAAAAAACATTGTGAATATGCTCAAGAGCAGTGATCCAATGATTATCAGATTAAGAAAATATATTTTGTTTA
>CAILUF010000294.1 GCA_903837365.1 uncultured Alphaproteobacteria bacterium
GATTAAGCTTGGAAACTATCTTGGTAAAGTTAATTCTAAAATAATAATTTTCTTTTTATTTTTTGTAATTTTTACACCAATTGCGCTTATTTTAAAAATTCTTAAAAAAGATTTATTGCAAAAAAAATTAGATAAAAATTGTAACACTTATTTCAAAGCAAGAGAAGGTTTGCCATCTGATATGACAAAACAATTTTAGTAAAAAATGGCTAATAATTTTTTAAAAAAATATCCCAAAATTTCAACATTTATTTTGAGCTCAATTATTGTTTTTTTATTTGGTTTTTTGCTTTTTAAAATTATAACTTTTGATATTTTGCAAGATTTTGAAGGTGGAGAAAAATATAGCATTTATGATAAAATAATTTACCAAATTCGTTGCAATCAAGAACGCCATATCAGGCTCAGAGAGTTAAAGCCAAATTCAAATTATCATAGAACTCCTAAGCAAAAATATGAAACTCTAGAGCATCGCCAATATCATCTGGATAGCGATAATAATGGTTTCGTTAAACCAGCTCTTGTCAATAAAGATCCGCAAGTACAAATATTTTTTTTAGGTGGATCAACAACTGAATGTGAAATGGTCGATCCTGAATTTCGTTTTCCATATTTAACGGGAAGAATTCTTCAAGAAAAATTTAATATAAAAATCAATAGCGATAATTCAGCGAAGAGTGGTAATAACTCATTACATTCAATTAATATTTTGCTTAATAAATTAATGCCTTTTAAGCCTGATATCGTTGTGATGATGCATAATATCAATGATTTATCAACCTTATTTTACGAAGGAAGTTATTGGAATAAAAACAAGGTTATTGCCCCAATTGCTTGCGATATAAAAAATCGCGATAATTTTGTAAAGCAAGATCAATGGTCACTTAGTGATGATTGGCGAAATCGTATATTGCAAGACGTTAAAGAGCAGAAGCGCATTACTGAAGATTTTGTACAAAATTTAAAAATTTTTATCAATATCGCCAAAGCAAAAAATATTATTCCGGTGTTAATGACGCAAGCAAATCGCATTGAAAATGATAAGGATTTTATAAATGAAAGAGGTCAGGAAGCTAGCAAACTTTATCAAAAACTCTACATTAAATTTAATCAAACAATTAGACAAGTTGCTAAAAATGAAAATGTTTTGCTGATAGATCTAGCAAAAAAAATTCCTTCAGATAAAAAATATATTTATGATGTAGTCCATTTTAATAAGGCTGGATCTATTTTGGTAGCTGATGAAGTTGCTAAAAATTTAGAAAATGTCGTCAAGCAAAGAATTAAAAAATCACCACGTTAAATAAAATTTATTTTAAAATTAAAGCTAATAAAAATTATGTTATTTTTACAAGAATTATGGGAATTTCTTAAAGTTAGAAAGAAATTTTGGTTATCGCCAATCATTGTTATTATGTTACTTTTAGGGGTATTACTAGTGTTTGCGCAAGGCTCAGTTGTAGCTCCTTTCATCTATACGTTATTTTAAATTTATGACTTATACTTTAGGAATTTCAGCTTATTATCATGATTCAGCGGTTGCGCTTTTATGTGATGATAAAATAATTGCCGCGATTCAAGAAGAAAGATTGACGCGAAAAAAACATGATAGTCAATTTCCAATTAACGGTATTAAATTTTGTTTAAAGCAAGCTGGTATTAGCATAGAGCAGGTTGATTATATTGGTTTTTATGATAAACCTTTTTTAAAATTTGAAAGATTAATCGAAACTTATCTCAGTGAAGCACCGCGAGGATTTAAATCTTTTACAAATGCAATTCCAGTATGGTTAAAAGAAAAACTATTTCTGAAAGATACTTTGGTTAAAGAGTTGACAGCTCTTCATCTTAAAGGCGATGAAGATAAAAAAGCTATAAAACTTATTAAATCGCAAATTGCTAAAAAATTACTTTTTGGCGAGCATCATGGATCGCATGCGGGAAGTTGTTTTTATCCATCGCCATTTAAAGAATCGGCAATTTTAACTTTAGATGGAGTTGGTGAATGGACTACAACTGCAATTGCTCATGGCATTGATAATAAAATAAAATTTTTGCAAGAAATACATTTTCCGCATTCGCTTGGCTTACTTTATTCGGCAATAACTTATTTCACGGGATTCAAAGTTAATTCAGGTGAATATAAGGTGATGGGTCTTGCGCCTTACGGAGAAGCTAAATATGTTGATATCATAAAAAATAATTTAATCGACATTAAAGATGATGGTTCATTTCGTCTTAACATGAAATATTTTAATTACACCACTGGTCTTACGATGACCAATAAAAATTTTAACAAACTTTTTGGTCGTAAACCAAGAAAATCGGAAAGCGAAATTACCCAATTTGAAATGGATTTAGCCAGATCTCTTCAAGAGGTAACGCAAGAGGTAGTTATAAAATTAGCAAAAACTGCTAAAAAAATTACTGGTGCAAAAAATTTGGTAATGGCTGGAGGAGTAGCGCTTAACTGCGTTGCCAATGGTGCATTATTGCGTGAAAAAATATTTGAAAATATTTGGCTTCAACCAGCTTCGGGTGATGCGGGAGGTGCACTTGGTGTCGCGCAAACTATCTATTTTGATTATTTAAACAATCCTCGTGGCGTTGATGAAAAAAATGATAATATGCAAGGATCCTACTTGGGCAATGCTTTCAGTGATAATGAAGTTAAGGAATATTTGGATTCTATCAATGCTAAATATCATTTTATTGCCAATCAAAATAAATATTGCGAAAAAATAGCGAGTTATTTGGCTGATCAGAAAGTAGTTGGTTGGCATCAGGGACGAATGGAATTTGGTCCGCGTTCATTGGGTGCTAGAAGCATTCTTGGCGATCCGCAATCAAGTAAAATGCAATCACAAATGAATTTAAAAATAAAATTTCGTGAATCATTTCGTCCATTTGCGCCAGCGATTTTACGCGAAAAAATTACCGATTATTTTGAAATTGAAGATATAGATAGTCCTTACATGCTGATGGTTGCACCGGTTAAGAAAAATAAAAGAATTACAATGACCAAAGATCAAGAAAATCTTTTTGGTATTGAAAAATTAAACATTGTGCGTTCAGAAATTCCTGCAGTTACGCATATTGATTACTCAGCGCGTATCCAAACGGTTGATGGAAAATATAATTCAAAATTTTATAATTTACTTAAAGCATTTGAAGATAAAACAAACTGTCCAGTGTTAATCAATACCTCCTTCAATGTTCGTGGCGAGCCAATTGTCAACTCAGCGCAAGATTCTTATCAATGTTTTATGCGTACCGAGATCGATGTTTTAGCAATTGAAAATTTTATCTTACTCAAAGAAGAGCAACCTCAATTTAATGAAAAAGAAGATTGGCAAAAAATTTACGAACTTGATTAGTTTTAATTAAATTTGCAAATACAAATCGTATCATCCTTCAGGAGCCTTGCCTTAACAAGGCAAAACATGGCAAATAAAATTAATACCAAATTAACTTGAAAATTTAATAATTAAGCAAAATATTATTTTTTAGGTCGCGACTTACGCGACGACAGGATTTTTGAGATAAAAATCTTGTCATTGCTTTAGCATGACTAATAAAAATTAAAATGAAGTCGTATGCCCATAACGCTGAGGCTTTTTGAAGATTTTTAGCCAAAAAGATGAAGCTTAATTTTTAAATTATAAAAGCATGTATTTTCAA
>CAILUF010000295.1 GCA_903837365.1 uncultured Alphaproteobacteria bacterium
ATTCACAAAGGTTAACAAGATAGCCAAAAAATTTATCGTTTCAAATTTTATAATACTTACTGCCCCAACGCCAAAAGACTATATAAAAATTAACTTAATCACCCAAGAAAATTTTAGTTTACTCATCCAATCCACAGAAGAAAACATAAAACAAATCTCGCAAAATTCATTACTAGATAACGGTAAAATTATTGCCGATATTGATGAAAAATCTAAAAAGAAAATTGCCAAACAACAATTTTTTATCGAGGATTTTTGTCGTGTTGGATATACGGTATCAAAGAATGTCAGTAAATTAGCAAATCGCCGAAATCTAATTAAGCGATATTTACGAGAAGCTTTTTTGGCAAATATAAAATATTTAAATAAGCATCAAGATTACATAATCATAGCGCGAAACAATATTTTGCAAGCGCAATATCAGCAAATAATTCGCGATTTAACTTTTGCCTTAAAGCGATTAAATAATGATTTTAAAAATTCAAAAAAATGAATAAACCAGTAAAGCCAAGTAAAATCCCATATTTTTTTATAATATTTTTTGTGATTTTTATCAGTGTCGATCTCGTTTATATTTTTGTTGCCAATAAAACCTGGCGAGGAGTTGTTAGTTCTGATACTTATCGCAAAGGTATTGATCATAATCAGGTTTTACAGTTGATTGGCAAACAGCATCAGCTTGGCTGGAAGTTAAATATCAATTTTAAAAATATTGGCAATAAACAGGGGGTATTGCGTGTAAAACCACTTGCTAAAAATGGTCAGAATTTACCGATATCGCAAATTGAGGTAAAATTATCGCGTCCAACTCAGGAAGGTTTTGATTTTCAAGTAGATTTAGAATATGAAAGTGATGGATGGTATGAAGCAAACATTGAATTTCCCCTACGTGGTCAATGGCAATTTGAAATTATTGTTAGAAATAAACAAGATTTAATACAAGAAGTTAAAAAATATGTAGTTCAATGAAATGTTAACAAAAAATAATAATTGTAAACATTGTCAATTAAAATTAGATAGAAATCAACAGGAGTTCTGCTGTATTGGTTGCGCAAAAGCGTATGAGATCATTGAAAATCTTGGCTTTAAAAATTATTACCAAATTAGGCAAATTGATATTTTCGAGCGAAATTTAAAACCAGAAATCGATGATAATTTTGATATTAGTGAATTTATTAGTAAAAATCCCGATGATTCATGGCATGCCGAACTTATGATCCAAGGCTTACAATGCGGAGCATGTGTTTGGCTAATTGAAAATATTTTATATAAAAATCCGCAAGTTATTCGCGCTAGAATTAATTTAACGCGTAAAATTTTAACCCTAGATTATCAAGGAGAAGTCAGTGATGGTAATAAAATAATTTTACCACTCAATGAAATTGGTTATAAATTTTTACCATTTGATCAAGAAATTATTGCCCAAGAAGAAAAAAAATATAATGATTCTTTGCTTAAGGCTCTAGCGGTTGCAGGATTTGGTGCTGGTAATATTATGCTCTTTTCTTTTGCGTTATGGTTTACAAATATCGCAGAAATGGGTTTGGCAACTCATCAAATTTTTCAATTTTTTTCAGCATTAATTGCCTTGCCGGTTTTAGTTTATTCAGCGCGGATTTTTTTTATTTCAGCTTATCGATCATTGGTTTTGCGATCTGCAAATATGGATGTACCAATTAGTTTGGCAATAATTTTGGCAGGAATTGTTAGTATATTTCAAGCGTTTAATGGTCAGGATCATGTGTATTTTGATTCGGTGGTAATGTTAATTTTCTTTTTGTTAATAGGAAGATTTCTCGATATGAAAGCGCGAAAAAAAGCTTTTAATATCGCTACGCAATTTAGTCTTCTTAATGCAAGTTTTGCAAGAGTTGATGATAATGGCAAAGTAAAAATTTTACCAATAAAAAAATTACAAAAAGAAATGATTTTACTGGTAGCTAGTGGTGAAAAAATTGCAAGCGATGGTATTGTTATCGAAGGTGAAAGTCAGATAGATGATAGCTTGCTAACAGGTGAAATAGCGCTTAAAAAAGTTACTAAGAATAGTCAGGTATTTGCAGGAACGATCAATGTTTTGCAACCCCTTAAAATCAAAATCACCAGCGCAATAAATTCAACAGTTTTATCGCAAATTATTGATTTAATAAATCAAAGCGAAAATAACAAAAATTCTTGCGAATTAATTGCGCAAAAATTAGCAAAAATTTATACACCACTAGTTCATATTTTAGCTTTTATAACTTTTATTATTTGGTATTTTATTAATGAACAATCCTTTCAATTGGCATTAATGAATGCTACAGCAGTTTTAATAATAACATGTCCATGTGCTTTGGCATTAGCAATACCAATAGTTCAGACTATTGTTATTTCAGGCTTTATCGGTAAAAAAATATTAATAAAAAATGGTGAAGCATTGGAAAAAATTAATAAAATCGATACGATAATTTTTGATAAAACTGGAACCTTAACGCAAGGAAATCCAACCCTAAAAGCCATTTACTCTATCGAAAATAATTCATTAAAATTGCTTAATAAAAATGATGCTGATTTTTATTTAATGATTGCAATTTCAATGGCTAAAAAAAGTATGCATCCAATCTCTCAAGCATTGACCGCAAGCTGTGATTATAAAACTTTTGATGTTGAGGTTGTTGAGATCAAATCGCAGGGATTGAGTACGAATTTTGATCGTGAATTACTAAAAAAAATATTGGATGAATTAAAAGGTCATCATCAAATTATCGATATCGATAAAAACATCTTGATAGAAAAAGAATCAAGAATATGGCTAGGAAGAAGCGATTTTTGTAAAATAAGTAAAGATAGTTACCAAGATGAATTATTATTAAAAAACAATGACAATTATCAACAATTAACTACTTTTATGAGAATTAATCAACAACAAATAGTTTTTGTTTTTGATGATAAAATTAAAGAAGATGCTAAAGAAGTTGTTGAGTTTATGCAAAAACTTGGCAAGAACTTGATCCTGCTATCTGGGGATAATCAAAGAAATGTTGAATTGGTTGCAAAAAAATTAAATATAAAGGAATTTTATTATGAAAAATCAATTTTACAAAAAGCGCAATTTTTAAAAAATTTACAACAAAAAAATCAGCAATTTATGATGATAGGAGATGGCTTAAACGATGCTCCAGCATTGTCTTTGGCCATGGTCAGCGTTTCATTTACTAAGGCAAGCGATCTTAGTAAAAATATTGCCGATATACTTATTAATTCTTCGCAACTTTCGCCATTAATTTCTCTTTTTATCGGTAGCAAAAAAGCATTTAAATTGATGAAGCAAAATTTATTTTTGGCCTTGCTATACAATTTGATTGCTCTACCATTTGCACTGATGGGAATGGTGGTACCACTGGTTGCTGCTATAGCAATGTCATCATCCTCCTTATTGGTAATTTTGAATTCCTTAAGAATAAATAATTTTTTTACTAATCAAAAAAACTAAAATGTCCGTATTAATTTTTTTAATTCCATTGGCAATATTTCTTAGTTTAGTAGGGCTCTTATCATTTTTATGGGCCTTAAAAAATAAACAATATGATGATTTGGATGGAAGTGCAAAACGGATTTTATTTGATGATCCTATCGATAACAAAGAAAATTCATAAAAATTTTCATATAACAAAAGTTATTAGTTGTTTTTTTTTATTTTAATTTTAAACCTTACATTCTAAGTAAAATTCAAAAAATTAAAATTTGCACAATGGTTAAAATTTTTTTAAAAGTTTTTTTAAGTATCACTCTTTTAAACCTTACTGCTTGTTCATCTGAACCGCAGAAAGCTAAAATCAGAATTGTTGATTTACAGGGTAATTTCAAACCTGTTTTAACTAAAATTCCTGATTTTAATGCTCAAGTTTTAGATGGTGTAGATAGCTCTAGGAGTCCGGTAAATAAGGCTTCGCAGGAACAACAATCAACAACGATAATTCCTGAAAATCCTCAAAATTATGCCAATAATAATTCCAAGCAAGTTGGGCAAAATAAGCAAATCGCTCAAACTCTTGATGCCCCAACCCTCAATTCACAAAATAAAATTCCTAATGATAATTTAAAAAATCAGGAAAAAAATAATATGATTTTTGCTGGCAGACAAGATGAAAAAATTATTAGCGAATATGATCTGGCGAATAGTAGAGATGAAGAAAATGATAATTCCGATAATAAAATTAATAATAAACAATCAAAGCCAAAGGAAATTTTTGCTCGTAAAAAGAACGCAAAAATTTTATCCGAAGAAATTGCTTCGTCAAAAATAGGTTCGAAGAAATATTACGTACAAGTTGGATCCTACGGAGCCAAGGAGATAGCCGATGAGGAATTGATAATGATGCAAAAATTTTATAAAGGTAAAATCGAATTAGCGGAAACTGCAGATCGCAAAATGTATCGTGTTTTGCTTGGACCATTTACCAATAAAGCTCAAGCTAGAAAAATGGTTAATAAAATTGTAAATTCAGGTCATGAGGCAATTTTAGTAAAAGGCAATTAATGAAAATATTTTTTAGAAAATTCACTAAAATTAAATTATTTTTTTTGCTTATTACGCTGAGCTCCTGCGCGAAAAATATCGCCTCTGTTAATGATATGTTTGTTAAAAAATACGGACAAAAAGTCAAAGAAATCAATCAAGAGAGAGTGTTGCCAAAAAATATTGCCAATGAAATTGTTTCTTCGGTTCCTCCAACTAAGGAAGAAATCTCCGATTACATTGCTTCGCAAGAAAAATATCAGGGCTATGTACCGATTTATCACGTTGGGGAATATGTGCCAAAGCAATATTTTCCTAATCGCGCAACGATGGATGAAATGTCGAGAAATAATCCTGCCAATAATGTTCCGCCAGATATTTTTGAGGTGCGATATAATAACTTTAATAATCCTCCTTTTAGCAATAGTGGTGCAGAATTCGATATGGTTATGGTGCCAAGTCAAGATGCTTATGGAAATAGATCTATAGCTACTGAAAAAAAATATTTATTAATCGCAAATAACGAAATTCAAAATGCTGTTACTAAAATTAATCAAAAACGCAGTGATGATGATTTTGAATTTAGTAAGATTTTAGTTAAAGAAAAAAAACAACAAATTAAGCAGAGGAAAAATGAGCAGATCTTTGGCGCAAGCCAATTTGGCGATATTGCCTTGATCGATAATTACAATATTGAAGATGTGCAAAAAGAAGATGATGATATTAAAAAAAATAATAAACAACCAAAGCAAACCAAAACTAACAATTAATATATAAATCTTTAAATAATGTCAGATTTTATTAAAAAATCACAATTTATAATTTTCTTAAAGACCTGGATTTTTTGTTGTGTTTTTATTGTAAATTCGGCTTTAGCTAAAGAAGATTATACGCCAAATTTAAGCGATGCGCAATATTATTTTTTGATTGATGCTGATAGTAAGGAAGTCCTTCTTTCTAAGAATGCCGATACTAGAATGGCTCCGTCATCTATGACCAAACTAATGACCGCATTGGTAGTTTTTGATCAAATAAAAAAAGGTAAAATTAGTTTAAATAATCAATGCTTAATTGGTAAAGATGCTTGGCGTAAATCTGGATCGTCGATGTTTTTAAATTATGGCGATGTAGTTTCAATTGATGATTTAGTTAAAGGACTTTTAGCGGTTTCGGCAAATGATGCTTCAATTGCTCTTGCTGAATCGGTTGGTGGAGGAATTTCAAATTTTACTAAATTGATGAATTTAAAAGCGCAAGAACTAGGAATGACCAATAGTCATTTTACCAATCCCCATGGCTTGCACGAGGATAGTCACTACTCAAGTTTGCGTGATTTGGGACTTTTAGTTATTCATCTTTATCAGGAATATCCAGAGTTTGCTAGTTATTTTTCAATTCCTGAATTTACCTACCAAAACATTACTCAGCGCAATCGCAATCCTTTAATAAAAAATAATTACGAAGGGATTATCGTTGGTAAAACTGGCCATACTAATGAAGGAGGATATGGCGTTGTTGAATTGGTTCAAAGAAATAATCGACGATTAGTTGCGGTTGTTAATAAAATGAAAACCCCTAAACAGCGCGCTCATACAATTACGGAGATGATGGATTATGGTTTTTTTGGCTATAAAAAATTAGAATTATTTAAGCAAGATCAAGAAATTGTCGATTTAAATGTTTGGTTGGGAACTCAACAAAAAATTAGCGCAATTGCTTTAGAAGATATTGCTGTAAATGTTCCTCGATACTACAACCTCAATGATTTAACAGTTACTGTAAAATATAATGATCCAATTTATGCACCAATAAAAAAAGATTCTAAAATTGCGAGTTTGCATATTGAATTAAAAGGTTTTAAAAAGTATGAATTCGATCTTTTTGCAAAAGAACCGGTTGATAAAGTTGGTTATATCAGAAAGGTCTCGATAATTGCCAAATACAAATTTAAAAAATTCTTTAACAAATATTTTTCTTAAAAATTATGGATATGAAATCATTAATGCGTCAAGCACAAGAAATGCAAAATAAAATGAAAAAAGTTGAAGAAGAAATCGCTAAAACTGAATTTGAAGGTTCAGGTGGAGGAGGCCTAGTTAAGGTAGTTGTAATGGGTAGCGGTATTGTAAAAAAAATTGAAATTGACGATTCAATTATAAAAATCGAAGAAAAAACCGTTCTTGAAGATTTATTAATCGTGGCAATTAATACTGCTAAAACTAAAGCTGACGAAGGTTCCGCTTCGATGCTTAAAAATGTAACCGCAGGAATTCCATTGCCTCCGGGTTTTAAATTTTAATATGAAAGTAAAAATTTGTGGAATCGTTGATGCTTCAATAGCTAAACTTGCCGATCAAAATTATTGCGATTTTTTAGGAGTAGTTTTTTACAATAAATCTCCGCGTTATGTTGAAATTAAGGATGCAAAAAAAATTTCCCAGGTAATTACAAAAGCTAAAAAAGTTGCGGTAGTTGTTGAGCCGAAAATGGATTATCTTGATGAAATAATATCTAATTTTGTACCGGATTTTATCCAGTTTCATGGTCAAATTAAGTTAGATTTTTTTGAGCAATTCAAAGAAAAATTCCCAAAAATTGGAATCATTATCGCGCAAGGTGTTTCTAAGGCTGAAGATCTAAAAAAATTTGATAATTTTAACAATATAGCTGATTATTTTTTAATTGATGGAGCGATTTCTGGGAGTGGTAAAGTTTTTGATTGGTCAATTTTAAAAGATTTTAAATCTTCAAAGCCATGGTTTTTGGCAGGTGGATTGACACTTGATAATATTTTACAGGCAATTAAAATAACTAATGCAAATATGATTGATATTTCTTCTGGTCTTGAAAAAACTAGGGGAATTAAAGATCCAGATTTAATTATTGCATTGATGAAAAAACTTAACAAAATTAGTTAAGAAATAGGAAAAATAGATAAGTTTTAAATAAATTAAATAAAACCCAAAATGTTTTAATTAATTTATGAATTTCTATTATTTTCATTAAAAATTTTTTATGATAAAAAAAATTAGAAATTTTTTATTTGGTGCTCCGCGCAATCCATTTGACAAAGAAACTAGAAAAAGCATTTCTCTGGTGGCGTTTTTGGCGTGGATTGGCCTTGGTGCAGATGGAATTTCATCTTCTTGCTATGGTCCAGAAGAGGCATTTCTTGCTCTTGCAACTCACGAAGAATTGGCAATCTATTTAGCTATTGCTACAGCTTTTACTGTCTTCATTATTTCTTACGCTTACACTCAGGTAATTGAACTTTTCCCAAATGGCGGTGGAGGATATCGCGTTGCTACGCGATTACTTGGAAAATATGCTGGATTGGTTTCGGGTTCGGCTTTAATTATCGATTACGTTTTGACAATTGCGATTTCAATTGCCAGTGGTATTGATGCAATTTTTAGTTTTTTACCTGCCGAATTTCAGCAAGTAAAGATGGTCATGGCGATATTTTTAGTTGCAGTATTGGCAATATTGAATTTGCGTGGTATGAAGGAATCAATCAAATTTCTTTTACCTATTTTTCTAGGTTTTATTATTACTCATTTTTTATTAATTATTTACGGCATTGTTGCGCATCGCCATGGTATTTCCGAGCTAGTTCCCCAAGCTTTTGCAGAAAGTAAAGATATGAAAAATTCACTTGGCTGGTTCATGCTTTTATCAATTTTTTTGAAAGCATTTTCAATGGGAGGTGGAACCTATACGGGATTAGAAGCGGTTTCAAATAATGTTAATACTTTATCAGAGCCGAGAGTTAGAACTGCTAAAATTACAATGTTTTTAGTAGCAATTTCATTAGCTTTTATGGCTGCAGGAATTATCCTGATCTACTTGCTTTGGGGTGTTACTAAGGTTGATGGTCAAACTTTAAATGCAACAGTATTTTATGCGATTACTTCTGATTTACATTTTGGGGATGTTAATGTTGGATTAATTGCTGTTCCAATAGTTTTAATTTTTGAGGCTGGACTCTTGGTGGTTGCAGCAAATGCAGGATTTTTGGCTGGTCCAAATGTTATCGCCAATATGGCAAGCGATGAGTGGATGCCAAAATCATTTAGTTCGCTTTCTAGTAGATTGGTTGTTAAAAATGGTGTTTTATTTATGGCGATTTCGGCAATTGCAACCTTGATTATCACGCAAGGTTCGGTGCATATTTTGGTAGTTTTATATTCGATCAATGTTTTCATAACTTTTTCACTATCACTGTTGGGTCTTACAATCTATTGGATTCGTCATCGTCGACGTAAAAGAGAATGGTTGTCAAAATTTTTAATTGCCTTAATTGGTTTTATTGTTTGTTTTGCAATTTTAGCAATAACAATTTTTGAAAAATTTTATGAAGGTGGTTGGATAACATTGCTAATAACTACGGTATCAGTTGGGATTGGCTTGGTCATTAAAAATACATATTTGCGTTTCAAGCGCAATCTAGCTCAGAAGGAAACAATGTTTTATAGCTATGGCAGTGAAAGCTGTGAACAAAATAACGAGGCTATTGATAAATCTGCTCCAACCGCAGCGATCATTGTTGATCAAACTTTTGGAAGTGGCATGAATTGTTTACTTGAAATAAAAAAATTATTTCCAGGAATTTTTAAAAATTTTATTTTCGTTACCGTTGGCGAACTTGATTCGAATACTTTTAGCGAAGAAAAGAGATGGCGTGATATGCGTCGCAGAACCAAAAGCGTTTTAAATAAATATAAAAATTATTGCAATGCCAATGGAAGATTCGCCAAAGCTTATATTGGCTATGATACTGATATCGTTGAAAAGCTTTCACAGCTTACTGATCGAGTTGCCAAAGATTATCAGAATGTAGTTTTTTTTGGAACTAAATTTATTTTTGATAATGAAAATATTTTTACCCAAATTTTATTTAACCACGTGCCTTATATCATGCAAAGAAGACTTCATGTTAAAGGTTTGAATATGGTTATTTTGCCAATGAAAATTTAGCTATGAAAATTTAGCTATGAAAATTTAGCTATGAATTTTAATAACAAATTTACTGGCAAATCTAAGCACAAAAAAATTTAATCAATAAAATATGAAAAAAATTATTCTAATTTCTTTGCTGATTTTCGTTTTAAATTCTTGTCAAAATATTGGCGATACAGCAATTTTACAAAAAAAATTACAACCAACTTGGCAAAGTTTTTTTAAAAATAATTATAGCGATGACTCTGAAATTAAAGTAATGATTGCTACAAATCGGATGCGAAAAAGTGCAGATTTCGGTTGTGGTGATGAAAATTTTGGCGTAGATTTTGATAAAATAATTACTTACGGATCTTGTAGTATCAAGGTTTCTAAGCTTCACGAAATCGGCAATATTTCCTCTTCCAAAGATAATAATGAAAATTTCAAAATTACTAATTCAAAAAATTTAAGCGAACAAGAATTTTTCAATGAACTTAAAAATAATTCAGTAACGCCATTAGTTTTTGTCCATGGTTTTAATGTACGATATAAGGAAGCGATTCTTCGCGCATCGCAAATTGCTTATGATTTAAAATATCAAGGCCCAGTAATTTTATTTACTTGGCCATCAGGTGCAAAAGATGGTTTTTTTGATGAAACATTGCTTAACAAAACCTACGAGCTCAATGCTCAAAATGTAAAATCATCAATTATGCCCTTTATGCAATTTCTTGAAAGTTTTAAAAAAAATAAAATCAAAATTAATTTAATGATTCATTCGATGGGGCATCAATTAGCATTGGTTGGAATCGATAATATTGCTAAAAATTCTCATGAAATTTTAATTAATGAATTATTCCTAAATGCTCCTGATTATGAAGCGCAAGCTTTTAAATTAATTGCTAAAAATATTAAAAAAATTACCAATCATATCACGATTTATTGTTCAAAAAATGATAAAGCGATGACTGCATCCAAAATATTTAATAAAAATGATCGCCTTGGCGATTGCACAAATATCGATGAAGTCGATGTTATAAATGTTAGCGCTATTGATGACTCTGCGCTTGGGTTAGGGCACGGATATTATTCCTCGCGAAGCATTTTAAATGATATGTTTTTAACTTTACTTGGTATCGATGCAAAGCAGAGATTATTCATCGTCAATAGCTCTAAAACTCAAAATGAAAAATATATCCTTAGAAAATAATTTTTTTGCTAGTTTACAATAAAATTTAATTATTAATAACAAATTATAATTACTAACAAGAAAATCAAATAGGTTTTAAAAATTTTAAAAAATTATTTTATTGACCATTTTTTTTGTAGATATTTGTTAACCTCATCTACATCTGCATCACCAAGAAAGGATTCGATTATTATTAATTCGCCAATCATGCCTTTATACCACCAAAAAGAATTCGCTTCCCTTGCTCCAATTCTTAAATCTTCGTCACCATTTGGCGAGGGAAGCGTCGTTAATGGTCCGCCATTTTTTGACGGAGCTAAATCTTTTTTACCATTAACATAAACATTTAAACCAGAATTGCTTAATCCACCATTATATGAAAATGCAACAATTGTATTAGTATTGATAAGTGTTTGCGACGAAGATATTTGAATGTAGTTTGTTGATTGATGTCCTGCTATGGTAAATATTACATTGCTAGGTGGAAATGTAATAATTGACCAACCCTTGCCATCAACCCAATTATCTTGCTTGGCAATTACTATTCCCGGTATAGCAGAAGGTTTAAAGACAAGAAAAATTGTAAATTTACTATTTGATTCAAATCCGGCAAGAACGCCCATTGTCATCCAATCATCAGCGCCATCAAAGTTAATTGCCGGTAGTCCATTAATGCCGTCTCCAATATATTTTGGTTTATAAGTTGCATTTGATTGAGTGGCATTATTTTTAAAAGAAGATTGAGGATTGATATCTTTCCATGTGCTAATTTGTAATTGGTCTTGAGCTTCAGCGGAATCAAAACTTTCACTCAATGTTGATTCTAGCCACAGAGTTACATTTTTAAAAGATGGCACGGGAGAGCTAAGTGTTAGTGATCGAGCAGATTGTATTTTCATTGCTTTAATTAATCTTGATGATTGCGTAACACCTGCAACCAAGATCCCAATGATTAAAATCACGATTGATAATTCAATTAATGAAAAAGCTTTATTGTTTATTAATTTCATAATTTAAAAATTTCTTATAAAAATTTATTATTTTCAA
>CAILUF010000296.1 GCA_903837365.1 uncultured Alphaproteobacteria bacterium
AAAATTTAATTTCAAAACCCTTGAAAGACTAAGTAAATTTAACAATTCTTCAAAATTATCCGATCAATAACTATGTCTCTAAATCAAAAACTGGATAGCATTGTTGCTAAATTTAATGAACTTGAAAAAAAGCTTCAAGATCCTGATAATTTAGGTCAAAACTTTGCCAAAATTTCTAAGGAACATTCCGATATGCAAGAAGTTGTAGCATCGATTCACGAATATCAAAATGCTCAAAAAGAAATGATCGATGTCGAATCAATGCTAGCCGATAAAACTCTCGACAAAGAAATGCGCGATATGCTTGAGGAAGAAAAATTTACTCTTTCCAAAAAAGTTCCTGAGCTTGAGCATCAAATTAAAATTACTCTTTTACCAAAGGATTCTGCCGATGAAAAAAATGCGATTATCGAAGTTAGAGCTGGAACGGGAGGCGAAGAAGCAGCGCTTTTTGCTTACAAACTTTTTCACATGTATCAACGTTACGCCGAAAAAAGAAAATGGAAATTTGAAATTTTAGCAATTGCTGATACGGGTCTAGGAGGTTACAAAGAAGCATCGGCAATCATAGCAGGACGAGGAGTTTTTGCGCGTTTAAAATTTGAATCGGGTGGACATCGCGTGCAACGCGTTCCTGAAACTGAAAGTGCAGGACGAGTTCATACCTCAGCTGCAACGGTTGCGGTATTGCCTGAAGCTGAAGAAGTTGATATTAAAATTGAAGAAAAAGATTTACGAATTGACGTCTTTCGCTCTTCTGGTCCCGGAGGTCAATCAGTTAACACTACGGATTCAGCAGTTAGAATTACCCACATTCCGACAGGCGCGGTAGTTTCAATGCAAGATGAAAAATCGCAAATTAAAAATCGTGAAAAAGCCATGAAAGTTTTGCGCTCGAGAATCTATGAAGCTGAAAGATCGCGTATTGAAAAGGAACGAGCACTAGAGAGAAAAGAACAAGTTGGAAGTGGCGATCGCAGTGAAAGAATTCGTACCTATAATTTTCCACAAAGTCGTGTTACTGATCATCGTATCAACCTTACTAGCTATCGTATTGATGAAATTATGATGGGCGAACTCGATGAGATTATTAACGCTTTAATTGCCGATGATCAAGTTAAAAAACTATCGCAAGCTTAGGCAAAAAATTGCCAAAGCTTGTGCGAGAAATTTCAAACTAATTTTTACAAAGTTTAAAATAATCGAGAATTATTTTTTAGCGTCTTTTTTATCGTCAGATTTTGAAGCTGCAGCGGATGCTCCACCTGCTGGAGTTGCAGAAGCTGATGCAGTAGCTGGAGCATTTGGATCAACAGCTTTTTCTTCTTCAGATTTACCGCGACCAATTATACTGCCAATTAAAAAATTATTTTTATGTTTTAATTTAACGCCATTTGGTAATTTCAAATCTTGTGCACGAATTTTGGTACCAAGATGCATAGCACCGATATCAATTTCGATATTTTGTGGAATTGCTTTTTCTGAATCACAAACTACTTCAACTCTTCTAAGAACGATATGAAGTAATCCACCTTTTTTTATTCCCGGTGATTTTTCTTGATTTGTAAAAACTAATTTTGGTTTAACGCGTAATTCTTTTTCATTATCACAATACATGAAATCAACATGTGTAGGACGATCTGAAACAGGATCAAGTTCAACTTTATGAGCGATAACACGATGTTTTTTTCCATCTAATTCAAGCTCAACAATCGATGTCAAAGCAATACCTTTAAAATATTCAGTTTCAAATTCTTTAACATCAAGGCTAAAATTAACATTGCCTTTTTTGTCATAAATTACCGCAGGAATCAATCCTTGGTTTTTTATTCTTCGGGCATTTGCCGTGCCGATTTGATCTCTCTTATGTGCTTTTAGCGCAATTGACATAATAACTCCTAAAAAATTATTTTATTATAAAATAACAACTACAACTAATTTAAT
>CAILUF010000297.1 GCA_903837365.1 uncultured Alphaproteobacteria bacterium
GAATTACATCAACTGGCTGTTGATCCTTTGAATTATTTTGATTAGAAAAATTTTGCATATAAGTTAACTTCAAATTAAAACAGCGTCATAAGTTTTAGTCTAATTTTTTTAAAGGTCAATAACTAAAAAGATTTCTAAACAACAACTATTAAAAAATATTGGTAATAGACTAAAAGTAATAATTTACATATCTTGTAAGAAACTCTTTAGAAGTTTTGCACGCTTAGGATGTTGTAATTTTTTCAATGCTTTAGCCTCGATTTGCCTAATACGTTCACGAGTTACTGAAAATTGTTTTCCAACTTCCTCCAAGGTGTGATCGGTTACCATGCCAATTCCAAAACGCATTCTTAAAACTCTTTCTTCGCGCGGAGTTAATGATGAAAGCATTTGTGCAGTTAGCTCTTTTAACTTAGAGTTAGAAGCAACATCGAAAGGTAATACTGCCGTTTTATCTTCAATAAAATCCCCTAAAACACTTTCTTCATCATCTCCAGATATTGGTGATTCTAAGCTTACGGGATCTTTAGAAGTTCGTAAAACTTTTCTTACTTTATCGACAGGCATTAACAAGCGATCGGCAATTTCTTGCGCATCAGGACTGCGATTGAGTTCTTGCGTTAATTGACGCGATGTTTTGACGATTTTGTTAATCGTTTCAACCATGTGAATTGGAATACGAATTGTTCGCGATTGATCGGCAATAGCACGAGTAATTGCTTGGCGAATCCACCAAGTTGCATAAGTTGAAAATTTATATCCACGACGATATTCAAATTTATCAACCGCTCTCATCAATCCGATATTGCCTTCTTGAATCAAATCTAAAAATTGTAATCCACGATTGGTATATTTTTTGGCAATCGATACGACGAGACGCAGATTGGCTTCGATCATTTCTTTTTTAGCTCTCAATTCTTCTTCTTGACTAGCGCGAAGGTTGTTGACCATAACTTTAAAATCGCTAATACCCAAGCCCATTATTTTGGTGAATTTGGTTATGCGCATAAATGTTTCTCGCAATTTGTCTTGATTGGTGGTAAGAAAATTTTGCCATTTTTTATCTTTAATTTGCTGAACTTTTTCTAGCCATTTATTGATATCGTCAGTTCCGTGATATTGTTTAAGGAAGTTTGATTTATCTATGCCAAATTCTTGAGCAGATTTTAAAATTTCAATTTCTAAACTTACCAATTTTTGTTGCGCTTCGTAAAGTTGTTCAACAAGATCTTTGATTAAGCCATCATTAAAACTAACTTCATTGGCTAATGTAATAAAATCATTTTTGAGTTTTAAAATATCTTTATCAATCTTGATTTGTTCGCCATTTTTACTTTCACATTTATCAATAATTTTTTGACAAATTGTCGCAATTTTTTGAAATAGATCAAGCATTTTAGGCATTAAAATACGCTCCATCGATACAAATGATACAACGCTTTCATCGATTTCTTCTAGCTCTTCATCTTCAAATAGAGATTCGTCATTAATTTCAGGAAGATCATTTTGATCTTCTTCGATCATTGCCGCAACATCGTCAACAGTTGTAGTACTTTCACTGGCATTTTGTTGATCGCTATTTTTTATCATCTCTTCCAATTCAGAATTGTAAGTTTCGTCAATGCGAATTATATCGCGCAAGAGGATCGTTCCATTGGAAAGACCATTATACCATTCAATAAAATGACGCATGATAATTGGACTTTCATAGAGAGATTTTACGGTTCGATTGCGACCTTCCTCGATTCGAATTGCAATTGAAACTTCGTCATCACGAGTTAAAAGCTTTACAGTACTCATTGATTTGAGATAAGTTTTAACCGAATCTTCACTACGTTTTTGACTTTTTTCATCATCTTTTAACGCTAGACCTTCTTCGATTAAACGCTCTAAATCATCTTCTTTTTCGACGATATGAATTTTAAATTCAGCGAGAATATCCGTGATGCGTTCAATTTTTTGAGCATCAAGTTCCGCATCAAGATTCTCATTGATTTGATCTTGAGTCAAGAAGCCTTGCGTTTTGCCTAATGCTACTAATTTTTTTATTTTAGTTGAAATATCCGCAGAAAAACTTTTGCTATTGCTATCGCGTTTCTGAATGGCCGAACGCACATCCTGAATTAATTGGAATTTTTCAGCTAAGCGAGAAGTTTTATCGTTAAGTGCAATAAATTTACTCGTTGGTTTTTTGGAAAGTTTTTTTACTAATTTATCAGTAAATTCCTTTTTGGAATTTTTTTCTTTTAGATTCTTAACTTTTGGGATAGGCTTGATCGCGCTGGTCTTGGCAATAAGTTTTTTATCAATTTTTTTGATTTTATTTTTTAAATTCTTTTCAATCTTTTTAGAAGATTTTTTAATCTTTTTTGCAGTTATTTTAATTTTTTTATCAAGCTTTTTGGCGATGTTTTTGGAAGTTTTGATCGCAGATTTTTTTAATAAATTATTTTGGTTTTTACTAATTTTTATTTTGCTATTAATTGCTTTAGAAGCTTTATCAACAAGCTTTTTGGCATTA
>CAILUF010000298.1 GCA_903837365.1 uncultured Alphaproteobacteria bacterium
AGTCATTTTGATGAAGAATCCGAAAAGTTAGAAAAAGAAATTGATGCTTTAATCATAGAAATTCGTCAACGAATTGAATCGCTGAAAAATTGTTTGATAATCGACAAAGAAGTTTTTTACTCTAAATATAAAGATGATATTGGTCGCCTTATTAAATTAAAAGAATCTGTAATTCGTAAAATAGAATCAAAATTAAATAATATTCTTGATCAATTATTGAATCGAAAAAATGATATATTAAATACAAAAACTTTTTCTTCGGTAATTTACAATAGCAATCGCCTAGATTGGTGTTGGCAAATCTTTGAATACATTAGAAAGGAAGCAAACAATTATAGTTCTTCACTCAATTCTGACCAAGTTGAGGCAAAAAATTTGTTGCGCTTGACAGAAGTATTTAACTTCGCAAATACAATTCAATATTCAAGTTTATTATCAAAAATTAATGATTTAAAAACAACTTTTGTTGCTGACAAGAATAAAAAAATTGATATAGAGTTAAAAATTAAAAATCATGAAGAAATGATTGAAAATAAGAGGCGATCAATGAATGACGAAGAAACGGGAGCTTTGAAAGTAAATGAATATCTTAATAATTATTTTGGACATGACTTTCTCTCTTTAAAAGCGCTAGAGGAGCCAGATCAATTCGATGGTAAAAAAATTCGTTTTGAAATAATTAGAGATAATAAAAAAGCTTATAATCTGAGCGAAGGCGAATGTAGCTTAATTGCTTTTTGCTATTTTATGGCAAAGCTTGAAGATAACGAAACAAGCGGTAGAAAGCCTATTATTTGGATCGACGACCCAATTTCAAGTTTAGACAGCAATCATATTTTCTTCGTTTATAGTCTTATTAACTCTAAGATAGTTGAAAAACAAGACTTTGAGCAATTATTTATTTCAACACATAATTTGGATTTTCTTAAATATTTAAAATGTTTAAAACCAGAAAAAGAAATTAATTATTTTATTATTCAGCGACAAGGTTTAAATAGCCAAATTAAAATAATGCCAAGCTATCTAAAAGATTATGTTACCGAGTTCAATTTTTTATTTAATCAAATTTATAAATGTTCAACAGCAGATTTAAATATTGAGGAAAACTTTTCCATTTTTTATAACTTTGGAAACAATGCTCGCAAATTTTTAGAAGTCCTTTTGTTTTACAAATATCCTTCCACAATTGGTAATGATGGCAACAAAAGAGGAGCGCACGGAAGAAGACTTTCAAAATATTTTAATAGCCAAGAAAAAGTTTTAATAGAGAGGGTTACTAATGAATATTCACATTTGGAAGAAATATTTGAAAGAGGGATGGTTCCAATAGAAAATTCAGAATTGCAAAGGGTAGCCCAGTTCATCTTGGATAAGATTAGAGAAAATGATAAAGATCAATACGAAGCACTTCTTGAGAGTATTGAAGATAAAAACTTATAAAATGAAAAAAAATTAAAAAATTACGAATCTGATTTCGACAAAATAACAAAATTAATTGAAATAAATCATCGCCAATAACACAATAAATCTTGCTTCTGGCAATGGTGATATTAATATCACTGGCTCGAATGTGTCATCAACAAATGGTGATCTAAACCTAACTGCGATGTTGGGTAATTTAAATGTTAACGCTGGCGAATCGACAGCATCACAAAGTTACAAAATGAAATCACAAAGTTTGGGTGGA
>CAILUF010000299.1 GCA_903837365.1 uncultured Alphaproteobacteria bacterium
AAAAAAATTTCATATTTTTAGGATTAAAAATCTAAATCAAGAAATTGCCATTTTTAGATTTTTTTTATTTAAAGTATTTTATATCTTACATTTTTCCATGTTGCTCTAGATTTACGACCCCCCACGGCTCCGCGAATTTAACTACCGTTAAATCCTCTGAGCCTGCTCCCCCTCAAGGGGGGAGCTATAGCCTGCAAGCTTGACGAATGCTTTTACAAATGTAGGGGCGTAAGCCTACTCCCCCACCCTCTCCGCAACCAACTTAACGAAATTATCAACCCCGAACAAAGCAATGAAGGAGCCCATTCTAGGCCCTTGATCTTGACCAAGTAAAATTTGATAAAGTGCTAAAAACCACTCACGCATATTTTTTTCATAGCCGTGATTTTTGCCGATTTGGAAAACAAGATTTTGTAATTCACTTGCATCATTTTGTTTTGCTAAATCATCTTTTGGTAATTCGCTTTTTGTGGATTCGGCTTTTTTCAATTCAATTTTTTTCAACTCACTTGCTAGCTCGAGAATTGCTGATTTTTCTAGATTTGTAGCGCTACGATATTTTTTATTTTTCTTAATAAAATCATTGTAATAATTAATGGCTTTATCAACCATTTGCGCAAGAAGTGGGGAATTTTGCGGAGTTAATCCTGCTTGATATTTTGAAATAAATCCCCATAAAACCTCATCATTTTCTGGATTACATGCGCAAGCAAGATTTAACAGCAATGAATAACTTAGATTAAAGTTTAGTGGTTGCTGTGAATTATCAATATTATTTATGAAAAATACCGGATTTTCAATTTGTTGCTCGAAAGCTTGATTTTCAAAGCTTTGCGCGAAAGTTAAATATTCATCCATCGCTTTGGGAATTACATCGAAATAAAGTCGTTTAGCGGTACGAGGTTTTTGATACATAAACAACGACAGTGATTGCGCTGGAGCATATTTCAACCAATCTTCAACTGCAATGCCATTACCTTTTGATTTAGAAATTTTTTCGCCAGTATCGGACAAAAACATTTCGTAAGTGTAATTTACGGGTGGAACTCCGCCAAGGATTTCACAGACTTTACGATAAATTTTTTCATTAGGTTGATGATCTTTACCATAAATTTCATAATCAACTCCGAGGCTATACCACCTAGCTCCGAAATCAATTTTCCATTGCAATTTACATCCACCTTTAGTTACAGAAATTTCTTTTTCTTTTCCATTTGGTGCGGTGTAAATCACCGTTCCTTTTTTTTTGTCGATCGACTTGACACCTTTATCGACAACGATTCCCGACTCTTCATCAATTGGCATAAAAGGTGAATATGTTTCTTGTCTTTCGTTACCAAGCGTTGGAAGCATTAGCTCCATCAGCTCTTCATATTTTTCTAAAACTTTTAACATCGTATTATCAAAATCGCCATTTTGATATTTTTGCGTCGCTGAAATAAATTCATATTCAAAACCAAATGAGTCAAGGAAGCTACGTAGTCTAGCATTCATGTGCTGTCCGTAAGATTGATGAGTTCCAAATGGATCAGGAACTGAAGTCAATGGTTTTCCTAAATTTTTGCGAATTAAATCTTGATTGGGAATGTTATCTGGTACTTTGCGAAGTCCATCAATATCGTCAGAAACGCAAAACATTTTGGTAGGAATTTCAGGAGCAATCAAAGAAAAGGCAAAACGAACGAATGAGGTTCTAACAACTTCGCCAAAGGTTCCAATGTGTGGCAATCCCGATGGACCATAACCAGTTTCAAATAAAACATAACCCTTATTGGGAGTTTTACCTTTAATTTTTTCATAAATACGCAACGCTTCTTCAAACGGCCATGCTTTTGTAAAAGCTTGCGCGAGTTGATCTCGTTGATTATTTTTTATAAGTTTTTGAATATTTTCTATTGCCGAATTTTTCATTTATTATTTTTAATAATTGTTATTTTAAATTGTTTATTTCAATCATTTAATAATCATTTTAAATTACGGCGATAATCTTTTGCAAGATAAAGTTTACGCTTTAAATTTAAAATATTATTTTTTAAATTTAAATAAATG
>CAILUF010000300.1 GCA_903837365.1 uncultured Alphaproteobacteria bacterium
TATCAAATTTTTGATTAGCTCGATAATTTCTGGCATCGCCAAGGGCAAAAGAAATATTGGGATGATGATTTTTTTTGGCGATCTCAAGCATTGTTGGGCTTATATCAACCCCATGAATTATAAAATTATTTTTGGCTAATAGATTTGCGTGTTTACCAGTTCCACATCCCAGCTCAAGAATTGATTTGGTTTTAGAGTGATATTTTTTTATTAAATCTAAAATATAATTAGTTTCAGCTTCGTAATCCTTATCTTGATAGAGTAGATCGTAATATTGTGAATAATCATTAAAAACTGTCATATTAAAACTTATTTTATTTAAATAATTCTTCAACTTTTTTAACAACAATTATTTGTTGTTCTTGAGTTATCCCAAGACCTGTTGGAATATAAAATCCTCGTTGATAAATTCTTTCAGAAACATTTCGAGCGATATTATCATTATCACAAAAACCCATTTTTTTAAGAATTGGTTGTTGATGAAGTGGAAAGAAGAATGGACGAGTTCCAATGCCATTAGCGTGAAGAATTTTCATCGCATGTTTGGCATCAAATTTAACCTCATCATTTAAAACAATGCTAAAAACCCAATAGTGATTTTGAGCGTAATTAGTTGAGTGCAAAGGCAATTGAGCAGGAATATTTTTTAATAAATCTTGATATAATTTGCCAATGGCTTTTTTCTTATTAATAAAATTTTCAATTTGTTCAAATTGCGCAACTCCAAGAGCTCCTTGAAGATTTGACATTCGAAAATTCCAACCCAAATCTTCATGAACAAAACGATTTTCTGCGAAACATAAATTGCGAAAATATTGACATTTCTTGGCGATTTCGGGATTTGATGTTAAAATCATTCCACCTTCGCCAGTGGTGATATGCTTATTGGCGTAAAATGAAAAAGTTGAAACTTCGCCAAAACTTCCGCATTTTTGTTTTTTAGAATTTTGATTTTCCTGCCACTGATATTCTTGTCCATGAGCTTCAGCGCTATCTTCGATAATTTTTAAATTATATTTTTTGGCAATATCTAAAATTTTACTCATATCGCTAGGAAGTCCATAAATATGAACAACCATAATTGCTTTGGTTTTTTTAGTAATTGCTTGTTCAATTAAATTAACATCGATGTTGAAGGTGAGGGGATCGCAATCTACAAAAACAGGTTTTAACTTGTTGTAAATTATTGATTGTGCGCAAGAAATAATGGTGAATGTTGGAACGATAATCTCATCATTTTCTTGCCAATGATATGTTTCTTTAATTGCCCTTATCGCAACATCAATTGCAACACTACCATTGCAAACTGCAATGCCAAATTTTTGATCACAATATTTGGAAAAATCTTCTTCAAATTTTTTTACAAAATTGCCTTCGGACGAGATCCAGCCAGTGTCAATACATTGATTGAGATATTTTTTTTCATTGCCTTCAAAAAGCGGAGTGTTAACTGCGATAAAGCTCATTTCCAAATTAAAAATTGAAATATTTAATTAAATTAAACCTAATACTAAATCAATAAAATTAAATATTAACTAATAATTTTAGCTTGAGTTTGATTGATTCCGGTGAAGCGAATTTTATCTTGATTTCCAACAAAAGGACCTTGCTTTACTTCAATCATTTCAAGATCTTCAAGCACTTCAAAGCCATGTCCACCATAGGCTAGTAAAATAACATCTCCAGCTTCAAGAATAATACTTTTATCTAAATAATTTTTATTATCATCGTAAAAATCAACACGAACCTTACCTTTTTTTATAAATAAAACTTCTTTAGTTAAATGCACTTCGCGCTTAACTGGATTGTGAATATGAGCTTCAATAATTTTACCTTTTTTGTGACTCATATAGCCCAGCTGTTGAGAAAAATCATCGGGAGTAAAAAATTCAACTCCATCCTTATGAAAATTATTTTTAACAATAATTGCTAGGGTTTGGTTGTTATGAGTTATTTGATGCATAAAGTCTATCCAATAATTTGTTAGTAATTTTAATAATTAATTCATGGTTTAGATTATTTATCGATTTATCATATAGATAATCTTGACCAATTCTATCCAAAAAATAAAGTAATATAATTTTATTTAAATCTTGAGTAATAAATTTAGATAAAAATTCTTGGTATTTTTTCTCTTTATTTAAAAATTTATTTTCGAAATCGTGTATTGCCTCATGCCACCAAATTCCTGGGTTGTCATCTATGATTTTTTGAATAATAAAATATAAAGCATCTAACTCTTGAATTGATTCTGTTCTAAAGCAGTCATAATCAATTAAAAAAACTTTATTTTGATCATTTTGTAAAATGTTTTTTGAATGAAAATCTCCATGGGATGGGCCAATATTAAATAATTCGTTAGAAAGAAAATTATCGAGAATTTTTCTAATTTCTTCGCAAATATTTTGTTTATTATTTAGTTTGTAAATATTATTTATAATTTCTAGACCATTATTAAAATTGGACATAGAGGATATTTTAAAATTATTTCTTCTCGAGCAGTTATTATATGTTTGTAATATAATTTTTGCGTAACAATATTGCTTATCATTAATTGGTTCATCTAATAAAGAACATGAAGCTAAAATAAATAATTTTGAATTAACATAATTGTATTTTGGAATAAAATCAATTAGAGATTGATGATTTTTTTGGATA
>CAILUF010000301.1 GCA_903837365.1 uncultured Alphaproteobacteria bacterium
TATAACTAGCTAATTTTGCTAATATTTCATAAACTGCAACAAGATTTTTATTAGAATCGTTAAAATTATTTATAAAGTTAGTCTGATTGATGTTATAGAAACTAGCTCCTACAGCGTTTAGGCTGTTGGTTTCATTGCGGTTAGAATTAGCACGAAAAATATTGCCTACAATTTGTGAATTAATTAAATAAATTAACGGTTCACAAGGCTGAGAATTTATTTTATCGACAGTTTTTATACCTTCTTGAATTAAAACTTTATGATTTTCAACAGTGCCTTTTACAACACTCATTTTGTTGCGTTCTTTTTTGTTTATTTCCAAAACTTCTGCTCCTGATGATACTGACCAAACAGCCATCCCGTAAGTGCCATTATCGGCTTTCACAAAAGCATAAGGCTTATCATCAACGCCATATTCATCATATTTTTTTTGAGTTTTTTGTAGAATTCCTTCGACGTGATTGGCAACGCATTCTAGGTTAATTTGTTTTTTAAAATCCACGCCATTACAAACATCGTGGTAAGTTGAAATTAGCCATGGATCGAGATCAATAATTTTACAAAAATCATTAACAAGTTGATCGTGAAGATTAAAATGTTGTGATTTACTGCGCTGATGCCATCCGAGTTTTGCACTAGGAAATATTGGCGTTATAGTGTTTTGTAAAATTTGTGGAATTTCACTAGTGAGATCATTATTGAGAATAATTGCATCGGCAATAAAGCCATCAATTGTGCTAATTTTTTGATCTTGAAGTTGCAACGGATAAAGAGTGATGGTTTGTTGATTTTCTAGGACAAAATCTGTTGGTTTGGTAATTTCTTCGCTAAGTGAACCGATTTTTGTTACTGCATATGAACTTAGAATTTCTTGAAGTCGTGCAATATTTTCTAAATATTTTAAGTTGCGCGTATGATTTTCAGGAATCAGTAAAATATTTTTAATTGGTGAAGAAAAATTTTGCTTAAAAAAATCTTGAGCTTGTTTTTTAGCAATTTCAATATCGCTATTATCAAGATTATTAAAGCCAGCCGGAAAGCAATTAGTATCTACAGCCGCGATCTTATATCCACAGTGACGCAAGTCAACCGAGTTGTAAAAATTCAAAAATTTATTGTTAAATTTTTGAGCAAAAAAATCAGCAATATCACATTGGTGCTTGTTAATTTTAGTGGTGATTAATTCAACGATTTTCGACATTTTTTCAATATTAAATTTTATTAGTTTCTATTATAAAAACCTAAAATTTAAATTGCAAAAAAACTTGTGAAAAATCAATTTTACAGATTTTCTAAAAAGTAATTTACAAAAAATTATTTGCATAAGATTTGGGTTTTATAATTGGGTCATGAGAATCAAGAACTTCAAATTCATAAGCTTTGCTTTTAGCAAATTCGATTGCTTGTTCTTTGTTTGAAAAACTAAATTTTAGTTGCGAAGATGTATCGCTTGAGGCAACCCAGGATAAGGGTGCGCTAATTGAACGCGTATTATTTTCTTCAACTAAAGTCATCAACCATTTTTTAGTATTTTTTTTACCTGATTGCATGGCAGACTTGCTTTGGCGATATATCAAGAATTTCATATTTTTTAAATTAAAATTTAACTTTCATAAATTTTTGTTTATTCTTAATAAAAATCAACCATGATTTTTTTAAAGGATAAGATAAAGTTGCACCAAAGATTAGCATAGCTCCAAGCCAGATCATGTAAATAAATGGTTTAAAATAAAGTCTAATTGCGTAATTATCTTCACTATCTTTATTGCCGATAACCGCGTAAAGATCGCCAAGAAAAATATGCACAATCGATGCTTCATTGGTGCTTTGCTGATTGGTTGGATAAAATCGTAATTGCGGATTTAAATTGGCAATAAATTTATCGTTTTTATTAACACTAAATTCACCTTGCCTTGCGATAAAATTATTACTACGCAAATAAGTGATATCGTTGAAAGTAAAGGTGTAATCGCCAAGCTGAATCTTTTGACCAATCTTTAAATTTTGCTCTTTGGTAAGGCCAAAAAAACTGCTAAAAATTATGCCCAAAATTATCGATATAAAACCAAGATGAGCGCATAAAACTGTAAATTTTTGTTGCGAAGAAAAAGTCATTAAAAATGCCAAAAAAGCAAAAAATAAAATGAGAATTTGTAAAAAATTAATTGTTTGATAATTGTAAATTATCGCCATTGTGATCAAGAAAGAGATCAATAAACTCAAGGATATTCGCCATATAAATAAAGATTTTTTCTTATAGCCAATTACGCAAAAAAACATTAAAAATGGAATGAGTAAATAACTAAAAATTTGTTGATAATAATTTGCTCCAACAGTAATAAATTCATTTTTAAAAGCTCTTATTGCTATGGGA
>CAILUF010000302.1 GCA_903837365.1 uncultured Alphaproteobacteria bacterium
AACTTAATAAATATTTAAAAATAGTTAAACATAATAAAAAAAGTTAAAATAAATGCAAATAATTATAAATAAGTTATTTTTAGCAATATGAAAAAATTAGTCATTACCGGTGGCAATAAATTAAACGGCGATATCAACATTAGCGGTGCAAAAAATGCTACATTGCCATTGATGGTTGCGTCTATTTTGACTGCTGAAAAATTGGTTTTGACCAATATCCCTCATGTTGCTGATATTGCAACCATGGCAAACTTATTAATTGATTTGGGAATCGAAATTAGTTTTGACGGCAATCACTCAGACTTTGGAAATCAAGGCCGGGCAATGATTTTGGACGCTGGAAAAATAAATAATCCCGTAGCTACTTATGATTTAGTTCGCAAAATGCGTGCTTCAATTTTTATTTTAGGACCACTATTGGCAAGGGTTGGTAAAGCAAAAGTTTCATTACCGGGAGGTTGCGCAATCGGAACTCGTCCTGTTGATTTGCATCTTAAGGCGATGGAAAAATTAGGTGCAGAAATTGATTTGAGTGGAGGATATGTTGAGGCAAATGTTAAAAAAAGTTTGAATAATCGACTGCAAGGTGATCATATTCACTTTGAAAAAGTATCGGTTGGTGCTACTGAAAATGCGATGATGGCTTGTAGTTTAGCAAAAGGCGAAAGTTTAATTTCCAATGCAGCATGTGAGCCTGAAATTATTGATTTAGCAAAATGTTTAAATGCCATGGGAGCAAAAATTTCAGGAGCAGGAACTACGCAAATTCAAATTCAAGGAGTAGATCAACTTCACAGTGCAAGTCATCGAGTTATTGCTGATCGTATTGAAGCTGGAACATATGCGGTTGCAGCGGGAATTACTGGTGGTTGCATCAGGCTTCATCATCTTGAAGATTGGGTTATGACTGGATTTAAAGAAGATTTACAAAAAGCTGGTTTGATTTTTAATCAAATTAGCCATGATGTTGTTGAAGTATCGCGTAATCAGGAATTTATTGAATCGGTAAATATTTCTACACATCCATTTCCTGGATTTGCAACTGATATGCAAGCGCAATTCATGGCGTTAATGACTGTGGCGAATTCGGTTTCAACTATTGAAGAAAATATTTTTGAAAATCGTTTTATGCATGTTTTGGAATTGGCAAGAATGGGAGCAAATATCGAGTCGCATGGAAAAGTTGCGGTAATAAAGGGTGTAAAAAAATTAACTGGTGCTGAGGTTATGGCAACTGATCTTCGTGCTTCAGTTTCTTTGGTTTTAGCTGGTTTAGTAGCTGATGGACAAACCACCATCAATAGGCTTTATCACCTAGAAAGAGGTTATGAAAGATTGGCAGAAAAGCTAATTAATTGTGGCGCTGATATTAAAATGATTTATTAACAGTAATTGTTATAAATCAGTTAAAAAAGTTTATTTCAAACAAAAAAAGTTTAAAAATAAAACAAATATTAATCTTAAATAATTTTTAAATGTTTTCGTTAATTGCTAAAAAAATTTTTGGTTCGGTTAATGAGCGCTTTATCAAATCCTTGCAAAATGATGTAGATAAAATTAACGCTTTCGAAGCTGAATTATCAAAGCTTAGTGATTCTGAATTACGCGATAAAACATCGGAATTCAAAAATCGATTAGCAAATAATGCTAAACTTGATGATATTTTACATGAAGCTTTCGCGGTTGTACGCGAAGCTTCGAAGCGAGTTTTGAACATGCGTCATTTCGATGTGCAACTTATCGGTGGAATTGTTTTGCATCAAGGAAAAATTGCTGAAATGCGCACTGGCGAAGGTAAAACTCTAGTTGCTACTTTGCCTTGTTATTTGAATGCGCTTACTGGCAATAGCGTTCATGTTGTAACCGTAAATGATTATCTTGCTAAAAGGGATGCGAGTTGGATGGGAAAAATCCATGAATTTCTCGGTCTTAGTGTTGGTTGCATTACCAATGAAATTGAAGATGAAGATCGCAAAGCTCAATATACATGCGATATAACTTACGCAACAAATAACGAGCTAGGTTTTGATTATTTGCGCGATAATATGAAATATGATTTAGCTGATATTGTGCAAAGAGGAAGAAGTTTTGCAATTGTTGATGAGGTCGATTCAATCTTGATTGACGAAGCTCGAACACCATTGATTATTTCTGGTCCAACTAATGATAATTCAAAATTATATGAAGAAATTAATCGTTTAATTCCAAAACTTGAAGCGCAAGATTTTCAACTTGAAGAAAAAGAGCGCGGTGTTTTTTTAACTGATTTGGGTACGGAAAATATTGAGAAAATGTTAAAAATTTCGGGGATGATGGAAGGCAATTCTTCGCTTTACGATCCTGCCCATATTTCACTGGTTCATCATGTCAATCAAGCTTTGAAAGCTCATAAGATTTTTAAAAATGAAATTGATTATATCGTCAAAGATGGTTCAGTTGTAATTATTGATGAATTTACTGGACGTATGCAAGAAGGACGAAGATTCTCAGATGGCTTGCATCAAGCGCTTGAAGCGAAAGAAGGTTTAAAAGTTCGCAATGAAAATCAAACTTTAGCATCGATTTCATTTCAAAATTATTTTCGTTTATACAATAAACTTTCGGGAATGACTGGAACGGCAATGAATGAAGCAATTGAATTTGAAGAAATTTATAATTTGCGTGTTGTTGAAATTCCAACAAATCGAGCAGTTTCAAGGACTGATGAAGATGATGAAATTTACAAAAACGAAAAAGGTAAATATCAAGCAATTGTAAAAGCAGTTCAAGAAGCCCATCAAAAAAAACAACCAATTTTGCTCGGTACTGTAAGCATTGAAAAATCAGAATATCTTTCAAAATTATTAAAAGAAAATAATTTAGCGCATAATGTTTTAAATGCCAAATATCACGAAAAAGAAGCTGAAATTATTGCGCAAGCAGGAATTTCTGGAGCAATCACTATTGCTACAAATATGGCTGGACGAGGTACGGATATCATGCTTGGTGGCAATCTAGAAGTTATGATTGGCGAAGAAACTGATGATCAAAAAATTTTAGAAATTAAAAATAAAGTTGAAGCTGACAAAAAAATTGCCATTGAAGCTGGTGGACTTTTTGTACTTGGAACTGAGCGTCACGAAAGTCGAAGAATTGATAATCAGCTTCGTGGAAGATCGGGAAGGCAAGGTGATCCCGGTAAATCAAAATTTTTCCTTTCACTTGAAGATGATTTAATGCGTATTTTTGGTTCAGAAAAATTGCAATCTTTACTGTCAACTTTTGGCTTGAAAGATGATGAAGCGATTTTTCATCCTTGGATTACCAAGACTCTAGCTGGAGCGCAACGCAAAGTGGAAAATCGTAATTATGAGATTCGTAAAAATCTTTTAAAATATGATGACATTGTCAATCATCAGCGCAAAAATATTTTTGCACTTCGCCAAGAAATAATTTGCAGTGATGATGTTTCTGCCAAAGTCAATGAATATATCAAGCAAATTAATTCGGATTTGGTTGCAGATTGCATTCCTAAAAATTCATATCAAGCGCAATGGCAAATTGATTTATTAACCAAAGAAATTTTGAGAATTTACGGATTAAAAATTGATCTACAAGCTGAAGCTTCTAGGGACGGAGTAAGTGAAAATGAAATTTTAAAATTAATCGAAGATTCAGTTTCTGCGCATTTTAAAGAAAAGGAAGCAAGTTGCGATTTAAAAATTATTCAGCAAATTCAAAAACAAATTTTTCTTATAACTATTGATTCCGAATGGAAAGATCATTTATTGTCATTGGATAAATTGCGTCATGGAATAAACCTTCGCGCTTACGCACAGAAAGATCCACTCATTGAGTATAAAAAAGATGCTTTTAATCTTTTTGAAGATATGATGTTGAGAATTGAGGAGCAAATTGTCTCAAGATTATCTCATGTTCAAATAACTGCTAGTCAAGATGAGGATGGAGAATTAAAACCAGATGCACCAATTATTTTGCCAAGCAAAATTGATGCTCAAAAAACTTTTTTAAGTCGTATTGATCCAAATTTTGTTAAAAGCGAAGCAAAGCCTGTTAAGCCTGTCATTGAATTACCAAATATCAATGTTAAGAAAAAAGTCCAACCAGCCCTGCGTAATCCTCATGACCAAGATAGTTGGGGTGAGATTGGTCGCAATGAATCTTGTCCTTGTAATAGCGGAAAAAAATATAAGAATTGCCATGGTTCATAAAAATTATTGGTAATATTATTTATAGTTAAGAGTTAACATTTTTAAACAAGAATACTAAATCACAATTTAAAACTATTAATGACTCAATATTTTATTTCTACAATTCTTGCTCTAGCAATATCAAGCGTTTTAAGCTTTTTTGTCTACAAAGTTTTGCGAAAAAAGAATAATCAATTAGTTACGCAAACTGATAATTATCAAAAAAATATTGATCTAGAAAGGCAATTGGGAATTGCCAATGAAAGAATTATTAATCGTGAAGAGCAATTGCTAAAACAAAATCAAGAAAATGAAAAACTTCAAGAAAAATTAAAAATAGTTAATCAAACTTTTGGCGATTGTGAATATAAAAATCATGAAATTAATATCCAAAAAAATATTCTTGAAAAAAATTTTGATGAATTAAAAATAAATTTTGATTTACAAAAAAATGAAATTTCTCAACTTAATTCTAAACTGCAAAGCCTTGAAAAATCTAACGGCGAACTGAGTTTTAAAAATAAAAATCTCGAAGAATATTTAGTGAGTTTGAAAAATGAAATTAATCAAGTTCAGCAAAATTCTCTTCAGCAATTTGAAAATTTGGCTAATAAAATTCTGGAAGAAAAATCGCAAAAATTTTCGGAATCAAATTTAAGCAGTTTAAAAACAATTCTAAATCCGCTTGGGCAAAATATTGAGGAATTTAAAAAGCAAATTGGCGAAGTATATAATAAAGAAGCGCGAGAAAGATTTAGCTTGGAGAGAGTTGTTAAAGATTTGCAAGAAAATTCTAATAAGATTAGTCAGGAAGCTATTAATTTAACCAATGCTTTGAAGGGAAGTGTTAAAAAGCAAGGCAATTGGGGAGAAATGATCTTAGAATCTATTCTTCAGCATTCGGGTTTAAAAAAGGATATAAATTATTTTCGAGAAAAATCATTTGTTAATGATGAGGGGAAAAATTTGCGTCCTGATTTTCAAATTTTATTACCCGATAATCGTTTGATTATTACTGATTCTAAGGTATCCTTAATAGCCTATGAAAAATATTGCTCTATTGATGATCAACAACAACAAAAAACATTTATTAATGATCATTTAAAATCAATATATTCTCATATTGATGGTTTATCGTTAAAAAAATATGATGATTTGCAAAAATCTTTAGATTTTACCCTAATGTTTTTCCCGGTTGAACCTGCTTATTTACTGGCGATGCAACATGATCCGCAACTATGGTTTTACGCCTATGAGAAAAGAATTTTATTAATTAGCCCAACCAATTTGATTATTTGTTTAAAATTAATTAATGATTTATGGAATCGCGAATTGCAAAATCGCAATGCTCAAGAAATTGTCAATCGCGCTGAAAAACTTTATGATAAATTTGTTACTTTTGTTGAAAATTTTTCTAAAATTGGCAATCAAATCGAAGTTTTAAATAAAACCTATGAAACCGCTTTAAGTCAGTTGTCAAGCGGTCGTGGTAACTTAATTTCTCAAGCCCAAAAAATTAAAGATTTAGGTTTAAAATCTAGCAAAAAAATTCCCGAAATTTTAACTAATAATCAAGATGAGGAAGATGAAATAATTGAAAATTTAGATGAAAAAAATATTGAAAAAATCATAGAAAATCAACTTCCAGCCAATCAAATTGCAACCTCTGAAGAAAATTGATAATTAAT
>CAILUF010000303.1 GCA_903837365.1 uncultured Alphaproteobacteria bacterium
CCGTCAATATTTTCGATATGATGATTGGCGAGAACTTGTTTAATTTGTGAAAATTTTGCAAAATTAAATTTAAAATTTTGTGGAAATTTTTTTAAAACCTTATCAACAAATTTTTCAACATTTTTATCGCGATCAACAGCGATAACTTCGCAATCACATGATTCTAGAATTGCCTGGGAATATCCACCTGCCCCAAAAGTTCCATCAAAAATAATTTGATTTTTTTGTGGTTGTAAAAAACTTAAAACTTCGTTCAACATTACAGGAATATGACTATCTTGATTTACAAAATTAGCATTGATCATTTGCTCAACCTCAATAAATTGCGTTTTGATTTCGCTTGAGCCTTGGCTTGCGCCATATATTCTTCAAAATATTTTGGTTCCCAAATTTCAAAAGTTGAACCCTTGCCAATAAAAACTGCCACGTCCTTAATTTTAGCTTTTTTCAACAGAACTTCCGGTAAAATAACTCGACCATCGCCATCGATACTCAATTGCACTGATCCTCCCAAAACCGCAGTAGCAAAGGCATCGCGCTCCTCAGAAAAAGGATCTAAATTATCAATTGATTCGGAAAGTTTCTTAATGCGCTCCAAATCACATCCTTCAATACAATCATTGATGAAGGATTCATAAACAACCATCGACGCAAAATTATCATTTACCAAAGACGCACGAAACTGCGCAGGAACAGATACCCTGCCCTTTGCGTCGACTTTATTGCTAAATGTTGATAAAAATAACGCCATAATTTTATGGATTTTTTTGGAATTAGTTGGAATTAAATGGAATTTTCAGGTAAATTTATGGGCTAAATTACTAAAGTCAACAATAATTTTAATATTATTTAAATTGGTATTTTTATGAATTTATGTAGCAGTTTTAGGGATTTTGATCAATGTTTTCAGGGGTTTATTACTAATAAATTTTTTTTGTAGAAAAATTTTTAATTGTAGTTAAGATTAAAAAATGAATTCTAAAAAAATTATTTTTGATTTATGCGGTTTTTATCAGTTTATGTTTGTTTTATATCATAATAAACATTTTCAACCAATAATTGTTAAAAACTAACTGTTTTTATTTAAAACTTTATCTTATGACAAATATTAACGAAAAAAAAATCAAATCGAAATATAATCAACCTAATCGCGCTGGAAAATTTGGTGAGTTTGGCGGAGCTTATGTTGCCGAAACCTTGATGCCAGCAGTGCTAGAACTTCAAAAAGCCTATTTGGAAGTTAAAAAAGATAAAAAATTTCAAGAAGAATTTAACTACTATCTTCAACATTTTGTTGGTCGACCAAGTCCACTTTATTTTGCTAAACAACTTTCACAAAAAATTGGTGGCGCAAAAATTTATTTAAAACGCGATGAACTTAACCACACCGGATCGCATAAAATTAATAATTGCATTGGTCAAATTTTACTTGCCAAAAAATTAGGAAAAAAACGCGTTATCGCCGAAACTGGAGCTGGACAGCACGGCGTTGCAACCGCTACTGTTTGCGCATTATTTTCTATTCCTTGCACAATTTACATGGGTGCAAAAGATATTGCTCGCCAAGCTCCAAATGTTTTTCGCATGAAACTACTTGGCGCAGAAGTTAAGACCGTTGAAAGCGGTTCAAAAAGTTTAAAAAATGCCATCAATGAAGCGATGCGCGATTGGATTGCCAATGCCCAAGATACTTATTATTTACTGGGAACGGTTACCGGTCCGCATCCATATCCGATGATGGTTCGCGATTTCCATTCAGTGATTGGCAAAGAGGCCAGAAAACAAATTTTACAAATGGAAAAAAAACTTCCCGATGCTTTAGTTGCCTGCATCGGTGGTGGATCAAATGCATTAGGATTATTTCATCCTTTTATCAATGATGACGTAAAATTATATGGCGTTGAAGCTGGTGGCAAGGGTTTAAATTCTAAATTACATGCTTCATCAATTGCAATGGGAAGTGTTGGCGTTCTTCACGGCAATAAAACTTTTTTCTTACAAGATGATGATGGTCAAATCGATGATGCTCACTCAATTTCAGCTGGACTTGATTATCCAGGAATTGGTCCTGAACATGCTTATTTAAATCAAATTAAACGTGCGCAATATGTTAGCGCAACTGATGATGAAGCTCTTGAAGCTTTTCAATTATTATGTCAATGCGAAGGAATTATTCCTGCGCTTGAATCGGCTCACGGCATTTCATTTGCTTGCAAATTAGCAAAAACTATGTCGCCAAATCAAATTATTATCACTAATCTTTCTGGGCGTGGAGATAAGGATATCAATACCGTAGCCCAATATTTAGGATTTAAACTGTGAGTAGAATTAAACAAAAATTTTTAGAATTAAAAAAGCAGCAACGTTGCGCATTAGTTACCTATGTTTGTGGAGGCGATCCTGATTTTTCAACATCGCTAAAATTATTAAAAAACTTACCGGTTAATGGAGCTGATTTAATTGAAATTGGCGTTCCTTTTCTTGATCCAGCAGGTGACGGACCAATAATTGAAAATGCTTCGCGACGCTCAATTTCTGCAGGAATGAATCTTCATAAAGTTTTAAATTTGGCAGAAGAATTTCGCAAAGACGATCAAATTACGCCTTTGATTTTAATGAGTTATTTCAATCCATTGCTAAAATTCGGTATTGATAAAATTTTTTCACAAGCACAAAAATCAGGATTTGATGGCGTTCTTATTGTTGACTTACCTTTGGAAGAAGAAAAAGAAATTCTTAAAGAATTAAAGAAAACTTCTTTAGATTTTATTCGCTTAATTGCTCCAAGTACTGGCGTTGAGCGGATCAAGAAAATTTGTAAAAATGCTAGTGGATTTTTATATTTAATTTCAATGTTTGGAATTACTGGCACTAAGTTAGCAATCGCCAAAGATAATGAGCATAATTTACAACAGCTAAAAGAAATTTCTAAACTTCCTATCGCCATTGGCTTTGGTATTCAAAATCCAACTCAAGCGCAAGAATTTGCAAAACTCAAAGTTGATGGAGTGGTTATCGGCTCGGCAATCGTCAAAGAAATGGGTGAAAATATTGCTAAAGAATCAATGCTTGACAACGCTCTTCAAACTGTTAAAAATTTTGCTAGAAATATTAAATTATAGTTTTTTAATAAACTAAAAAATTTATAAAAATCAAATGATTAAAAACATAAAAATTTACACGACAAATTGCGGTATAAAATATAAAAACCGTGACGATTTATTGCTTGTCGAATTCCCTACTGGCGCAACGGTTGCTGGGGTTTTTACTAAATCATCAATGCCAGCATCAAGCGTAAAATGGTGCAAGAAAAATATTGATAAACATCAAGCACGTGCTTTGTTAGTGAATTCTGGAAATGCCAATGCTTTCACTGGCAAGATTGGCGATGAGACAGTTCAAAAAACAGCTAATACCATTGCTAAAATTCTCAATTGCAAAACTGATGAGATTTTTATTTGCTCAACTGGCGTAATTGGCGAGATACTCGATGCCGATCTAATTTGCAATGCGATTGGGCCAATGATTGAAGCCAATAAAGATCAAACAATTTTTTCAAAAGTTGATGATTTGCAAATTTCTATACAAGAAAATATTTCTCAAGATAACTTGTTTATCAAGGCTTCGCAAGCTATTATGACAACTGATACAACCAAAAAAATAGTTAGTCGAACTTGTCAAATTAATGATCAAACTATTCATTTAGTTGGTTTTGCAAAAGGCTCTGGGATGATCGCTCCCAACATGGCAACAATGCTTGGCTATATTTTTACTGATGCCAAAATCGCTGGCAATACTTTACAAAAAATTTTGGAAGAAGCAGTAGAAAAAAGTTTCAATTCCATTACTGTTGATTCTGATCAATCAACCAATGACACTGTTTTACTTTTTGCAACTAATAGCGTTGGTGACCATCAAATCAATGATTCCAATAGCAAAGAACTGCATAATTTTATAACAACTCTTAACGAATTATGTTTGGAGTTAGCAAAAAAAATTGTTATTGATGGCGAAGGTGCAAAAAAATTAATTGAAATTACAGTTGAAAATGCAACATCGCAAATTCAAGCCAAAGAAGTTGCCAATGCAATTGCCAATTCACCTCTTGTCAAAACTGCTATGGCTGGAGCGGATCCAAATTGGGGAAGGATCGTCATGGCCGTTGGCAAATCTTGTCAAGAAGCAAATCCCGAAACATTATTAGTAAAAATTGGTGATCATCCACTTACCCAAAATGGCGCAAAACATCCTCAATATGATGAAAATTTAGTTCATCAATATTTAAAAAATTCAGAAATTAAAATTACTGTTAATCTTGCAATTGGCTCAGCTTCTAGCACTGTATGGACTTGCGATTTAAATGAAGAATATATTAAAATCAATAAAGATTATCGATCATAATTTATAACCACTAACGTTTATGAATAATAATTCACAACAAAAATTTGATAATTCACGAAAGAAACTTGCCAATAGTTTAAAAAATTTGGAAGAAATTATTAAAGAAAAAATTCACGAAAGTGCTATCAAAACTAGAATGCTTGATGAGTCGTCAACCTCCTCTTCAATGCGCAGTCTAGAGCAAAATCTAGCGCTAGAAAAACAGAATCAAGAAATTAATCACCTTCAACAAAATCTTAGCAATCTTGAAAAGGAAGCGGAATTTTTGCGCGAAAAAAATAAAATCTTAACACAAAAAATTCTCCATTTTCGCAATCAAGCTGGAAATATTATCGGAACAGTAAGTAACGAAATTTGTAAAATCGAAGAAATTTTAAAAAATCATGATAGTTGAAATTAAAATTGGCAAATCACATTATAAAATTGAATGTAGCGAAATTGAAAAAAATAAAATTATCAATAATGCTCAAAAACTTGATTATCGTGTAAACAAGCTTGCTCAAGTGCTTGGCGATGTTGACGAAAAAACTTTGTTAATTTTAAATTCGTTAATGATGCAAAAAGAAATTAATGATCTAATTGCCAATAAAAATTCAAAAGAAACATCAAGCGATAATCTTTTTAGCGAAGATGAAATCTTCGATGCCATTTCTGAAAACATTGAAAATCTTAACAGTTATGTTGAAAAATTAATTAATCGTATTCAAGATTATTAAAAATAATTATTTACAACATAGTATTCATTAACATCAAAATTTGCTTATCGTAAAACATAAATTTATGAACGAAATTTCTATTCAAAAAAAAGTTTTACGAAAGCATTTTAAAGAGATGCGATTACTTCTTGGTGATGACGAAGTAATAAAAAAATCTAATTTAATTTGTGAAAATTTTCTTCAGAATTTATTTTTAAATATCAATAAATTTCAAGATAAAACCTTTGGTATATATTACAGCGCCATGAATGAAGTTAAAACCGATTTACTTCGTGATTATTTTATTGCCAATAAAATAATTTTTGCTTTTGGTAAAATTAATTTTAGCACCGATTCTCTTGATTTTATTAAACATGAACATAACCAAACATTTATAAACAATTTTAAATATAATAAAATTTTCGAACCTCTTACTGGTGAAGTAATTATTCCTGACTTTATTATAACTCCACTTCTTGCCTTTGATATAGAGCTTAATCGACTCGGCATGGGAAAGGGATATTACGACCGAACAATTGCTAATATTCATAATCATAATTCCAAAATTAAAACAATTGGTCTAGCTTATGACTTCCAGCAGTCTAAATCAATATTACCCCATGAAAAACACGACTCAAGGCTTGATATCATTGCTACCGAAAAAAATCTTTTTTTTCAAAACTAACAAGCCCTAAGCCCTATCGCCTAAAAAAATTTAACTTTTTTTTAAATTAACTATTGCTTTAAATTTTTTAGGTCTGTAAGTTTACCTCACGAACTTACTAGCGCCCTATCGCAAGATAGAAGTGTTAGTTGGTTTTGTTTTTTTAATATTAACATAAAAGAGATCATTTATGCATAAAACAGACTTAATTAAAGAAATTGCAAACCAAACTGGCCTTTCACAAAAAGACTCTGCTGCTTCTTTAGAAGCTTTCTTAAAAACAGTTACTAAATCTTTGAAAAAAGGTGAAGTTGTTACTTTGATCGGTTTTGGAACTTTTAAAGTTGTTAAAACTGCTCCTAGAAAAGGACGTAATCCACAAACTGGAAAAGAAATTCAAATCAAGGCATCAAAAAGAGTTAAATTCTCTGCTGGTAAAGCTTTGAAAGATTCTGTTAAATAGTTTCGAAAAAACCCTTGCGCCATAATAGCGTAAGGGTTTTTTTATGCGCGAAATTTTTAAAAATACTTCAATTAATTTTCGTAATTTTAATTTAAAAAAAACTCTTTTAAAAATTTTTAAATTAATTGTTGAAATTCAAAAATAGATCAGTCAATCTTGAGGATATAAATTTTAATCGGGTGATTAGCTCAGTTGGTAGAGCATCTCCCTTACAAGGAGAGGGTCGGCAGTTCGAGCCTGTCATCACCCACCA